>MHXP01000212.1 GCA_001824485.1 Planctomycetes bacterium GWA2_39_15
TCTATCATGGGAGGAGTTTGCATTTCAGACCAAGCCTCGACGAAGATCGTTTACAAGAGATAAAACGGAAATATAATCTAGATCAATTCATTCTTTATGTGTCAAATATTTACCGATATAAAAATTTTCTTGAACTGGTTCAGGCCTTTTCGATCATCAAAGATAAGATTCCTTCTAATATAAAGCTTGCACTTGTTGGAAAGAGTTTTGACGATCAATACACCAAATTGCTGAAAACGTTCGTTCAGGAAAAAGGGATGAACGATCGTATTATCTTTTTTGGTCATGTTTCCTATGAAGAATTACCCTATTTTTATGCACTCTGTAAACTTTTTGTATATCCATCAACTTGCGAAAACTGTCCAAATATCCTCATTGAAGCAATGGCCTGTGGAACGTCAATTCTGGCTTCATATATGGAGCCAATGCCAGAAGTCTGTCGGGATGCTGCTATATACTTTGATCCTTTCAACCCGCAAGATATTGCTGAGAAGATTCAAACCTTGCTGTTAGATAAGGATGCGTTAGAAAAATTGAAACAACATTCACTGCACAGAGCCAGGTGTTTTGACTGGGAAGATACCGCAAGAAAAACGTTGCAAGCGTTTGAAGAATGTATTTAATTTGAATTGTACCTAGTGTCATAGAAAGTGTCGTAGAAAACAATCTTTTATTAGTATCAACGGTATGACAAGAAATGTTGTTCCACTCATAAAGAAGGCCTTGCTAATAAATCCCCCAACAGGGATATGCTTTCGTGATGGGCGCTGTCAGGGTTCCATCGAGTTATTGACAGTTCAACCAGAGCGAATTCCTCTTGAGTTGGCATATATGGCAGCAATTATTCAGGGAAAAGGAATTACGACGCATCTGCGGGATTTTCCCATCGAACGGGCAACATGGGGAGACGTAGAACGTGAATTAACGGAGTACATTCCTGATTTACTAGTAGTAAATGTTGGTAGTCCAACGGTTGACTACGATTTGTCTGTCTGTAAACTTGCAAAAAGAATCAACCCAAATATGGTGACTATCGCCAAAGGAGCACATTTCGATATATTTGATATGGAATCACTGGAAAAATTTCCTTACCTTGATCTTGTCATACGACATGAGGTTGAGGCAGGGATGCGTGACCTGCTCGAAAAAGAAGATCTAGAACTTATACCTGGTATTACATTCAGGGATAAGAGTAACAAAATAGTCAAAAATCCCAACCGTAAGCTGTTCAAAAACATAGATTCCTTACCCTTCCCTGCAAGGAATCTGTTGAAGAACCACCTCTATAGAAGACCTGATACTGGAGAATCTTTAACTGTAGTAATGACATCAAAAGGGTGTCCATATAACTGCGTTTTCTGTTTGGCTGGGGAGCTTTCAGATTATAATCTCATTGTGAGGAATCCTTTCAGGGTAGTGGATGAATTAGAGGAATGTGCAAAAAAATACCATATTAGGAATTTTTTCTTCTATGCTGATACATTTACTTTAAAAAAAGATTGGGTGATATCGCTTTGTGAAGAGATTATCAGGAGGAACTTAAAAATAAGATGGGCTGCAAATAGTAGGGTAGATACACTGGACGAGGATAGAGTCAGGGTAATGCAAAAGAGTGGTTGCGAGGTTATTGGCTTTGGGATAGAGTCAGGACGGCAGGAGATACTTGATAAATCAAAGAAGGGAATCACACTGGAGAATTCAGAAAATGCTATCAGATTATGTAAGAAATATGGGATAAAAAGTTACATGCTCTTTATGATTGGTTTCCCATGGGAAACCAGGGAACACATTGAGGATACAGTAAATTTTGCGATAAAACTGAATGGCGACTTTGCGGATTTTAATGTAGTTTATCCATACCCGGGGACAGAAATGTATAAGATAGCAAAGGAATTGAACCTCTTTGATGAAGGCGAACTCTGCGGGCACGATATTTCACGATCCATGCAGAGAACACTATATCTAACGACCGATGAGCTTGCAGAACTCAGGAAATATGCAATAAGAAGATTTTATTTAAGACCTGGTTATCTTGTAAAGAAACTTACTCAGATAAGGTCTCCTTTGGAATTTAAAAACTACTTTGCCAAAGGATACCATATTCTCAAAGATATTGTACTGAAAAAATGAAAAAGGTACTTTTCTTCAACCCCCCCGGGGATGCAATCTACTTACGGCAGTACTATTGCAGCCAGACATCCAAGGCGAATTATATCTACCACCTCGTTGATTTTAATATCTTAGGAGGAATCATCAGTGGGTACTTTGATGTTGAGTATTTGGATGCGGTCGTGAATAAATACGATGTGAGTGCCTGCTTGGATAAACTTTCAAAAATTGATTACGATTATATAATATTTCTCACAGGATATGTTTCTTTTGACTCGGATTTCTCGATAATGAAGAAGGTAAAGGCATTAAAGAATGTGACGATGATTGCAATAGGAGATATTGTGCTTTCGAAGGCGGACGAACTCCTCTCTGAAAATGAATTTCTAGATGCAGCCATTATTGATTTTACCTCTCCTGATATACTCAATTATTTGAAGGGCAATTTTAACGAAGTATATTCCATGTTTTACAAGAAAGGGAACGAGATTATACGTCCTACGCCAAAGGAAAACAGCAGAATATTTTCGATACCGATTCCACGTCACGACCTTGGTATGAATTATAATTATCGACATCCATTTGTGAAAAGGTATCCCTTTGCAACCGTATTGACAGATTACGGGTGTCCTTACAAGTGCAAGTTCTGTGTTTATTCAACCTTTAGATACAAATACAGACCAGTTGCAGATGTGTTAGAAGAATTGCGATATATAAAGAATCTGGGTATCAGTGATATTTTTTTCCTGGACCAAACTTTTGGTTCAAAGCAAGACAGATACATGGAACTATGCGATGGTATGATAAAAAAAGGATTCCGTTTTGACTGGTTTTGTTTTTCGAGGGTAGACGTTCTTGATCATGAGATGCTTTCCCTCATGAAACAGTCGGGATGCCATACAATCATGTTTGGCGTTGAATCTGCAAATCCTGCACTTCTAAAAGAATACGGCAAAGGTTATGACCATGAGAAAATACGAGATACATTTAGGACTGCTAAGAAGCTCGGGATCAAGACAATGGGAACGTTCATATTGGGTCTGCCCGAAGAAAATCGAGAATCTATACTGAAGACCATCGAATTTTCGAAAGAACTTGATTGCGATTATGCCTCATTTAATTTTGCGGTTCCAAGGATGGGAACAGAATTGAGAATGAAGGCTTTAAAGGAGAAACTCATTAGTGAAGATAATCGGAAAATGGACCAATCTGGCTCTTTTATTACACTTGATACAGCCACTCTTACGAAGGAGGAAATCGTAAAACTTAGAAAAAAGGCATATAAAAGTTTTTACCTCAGGCCGACGTATTTATGGAAAAGGTTGATATCGATAAATTCTCTAGAACAACTCATTGTTCAATTAAAAGACGGTATAAAGATTATCCAAAACGTTATCTTAGGGAGGTGACGTTTTAAAAATACAATGGACCTTGATTTAATACGAATCATAGATAAATTTTTTGGACAAATAATAGCGCTGTTCCTTATCGGGTATGATTATCTAAAGAGAATTTTCTTTGGTAGAGGTAGTGATAACAGCCAGATTAAGAAGATACTTGTTATCCGCTTCTTCGGTTTTGGAAATCTTGTCCTGGCATTTCCTGCGATAAAGAAGATACGTGATCTCTTTCCTGGGGCAAAAATTTATCTTCTCACAATCAACAAGAATATGCATCTTTATGATGGGGTGACCTTCATTGATAAAACCCTTTACATCAACGTAAACGGTTTTAAAAATTTCACGATGAGTATTTTTCAAATGTTCTTTTCCCTGAGAAAGGAAAAATTTGATCTGGCTGTTGATTTCGAGATATTCGCATATACTTCAGTTTTTTTACTTTATTTTCTCGGAATTAAAAAGCGGGTTGGATACAGAATCAAGGGTTATTTGAGGGGCCCACTATATACGACGGCTGTAACCTATAATAATGAGCAACATATTTCCAAAACTTTTTATGATCTTGTTGTTACACTGGGCGCTGAAAAGAAAGAGAACGTAGAATTGATTGGACTTTCAGTATCAATGAAGGATAAGGCTGTCGTGGAAGAATTTCTGAAGAAAAATTTCATAGACAGCAATGAGCGATTAGTTGGGATGCATGTTGGGTCGGGACAGAATTTCATCAATAGGCGATGGCCTGAAACATATTTTGCTAAAGTTGCTGATTTCCTCATAAAGGAATTCGACGCTAAAATTATACTGACGGGCACAAAAGAAGAATTGCCGCTTATAAATAATACTATCAGGGAAATGAGAACTGATCCAAGACGAGTTGTTGTAATTGATAGTCTTAATTTAACTCAATTGGCTTTTCTTTTTAAACAGATTAGGGTGTTTTTTTGTACAGATACCGGGCCGCTTCATCTCGCAATAGCTATGGGAGTTCCCACAGTTTCATTTTTTGGACCAAATACCCCGTGCCTTTATGGCCCCCCTTTAAATAACAGACATATTTATTTTTACGAAAATATGCCCTGCAGTCCTTGTATTACCAACTATAATGCCAAAATGTCTAATTGCAAGAAACCAGTTTGTCTTACAGGCATTTCTGCTGAAAAGGTAATTGCATCTCTTAATGGGTTTATAGAACGATATTTGGTGTCCGGTAAATAAAAAAAGTAACAATTTAGTTTTTTGAAAAACTAAATTGTTACGATTTATTTGGTAGGTATGTTTCAAGGTATACTTATGAAAAAATGTATTATTTGTAATAGCATATCTGTAGACGAAAACTTCAAATGCAAAGATTGCGGATTTTCACCTAAAAAGATTGATCAAATAGTGTCTTTTTTAAATGTATCAGACCTAAGTAACGAACAATTTGATCCAGCTACCTACAAGGAATTTGCTGAAACGGAAGTAAAGAATTTTTGGTATGTTTCAAGACCGAAACTCATAAGCATAGTTATAAAAAAGTATTTAAAAGATGCGCATAATTTTTTGGAAATAGGGTGCGGTACTGGATATGTTTTATACAATATGAACAAAAAGTTGCCTAATCTTGAACTGTATGGCGCAGATGTTTATGTTGAAGGATTGGAATTTGTTAAAAAAAGATTAAGAGGAAATATAAAATTATACCAATTTGATGCTAAAAATATTCCTTTTGAAAACCATTTTGATCTGATTGGCGCCTTTGATGTTTTAGAACACATCGATGATGACAAAAGTGTATTACACGAATTATATAAGGCATTAAAACCAGGTGGCATAATTTTACTTATGGTACCGCAGTATATGCTGCTTTGGAGCGCATGGGATGAAATTAATCGTCATAAAAGACGTTATTCGAGGGGACAGTTGGCAAAAATTACAGAACAAGTGGGATTCCAAATCGCAAGAGACACATCATTTGTTTTTTTCTTGCTCCCATTTATTTATCTTAAAAGACTCTTCGAAAAAGGCAAAAAAAAAATAAGACCGATAGAAGAAAACAATATTAATTATTTAGTAAATAAACTATTTAGTGCAATTATGTTTTTTGAAAGAATTTTAATAATGATAGGGTTGCGTTTTCCTTTTGGAAGTTCGTCACTGGTTGTCGCAAGAAAACCATACACTGATATTAAGGATAATATCGATAGAAAGATTACAAGGAAAAATGATGAATAAAAATCTGTTATTATTAAGTATAGTTGTTCCAGTTTACAATGAGGAAGAAGTAATAGAGGAATTTAATAGAAGACTGGTAAATACATTTAGTAAAACTGATATAAAATACGAAGTAATATACGTAAATGATGGGAGTAATAGTCAAACAAGCAAAATCCTGAGAAAAATTGCAGATTCAGCTAAAAATATACGTTTAATTGAATTATCAAGAAACTTTGGACACCAAATTGCGGTGACAGCAGGACTTGACTACTCATCAGGTGAAATAGTTGTAGTTATTGATGCGGATTTGCAGGATCCACCGGAAATTATTTTACAAATGATAGATCAGTGGCGAAATGGCTATAAAGTTGTTTATGGAATAAGGAGAAATCGAAAAGAAAACATTTTTAAACGAATGGCATACTACTCTTTTTATAGATTACTTCAAAATTTTTCGAAAGTATATATACCGCCTGACAGTGGTGACTTTTCTCTGATGGATAGACAAGTAGTCAATATGCTTGTTGCCATGCCGGAGAGAAACCGTTTCGTTCGTGGTTTACGATCATGGGTTGGTTTTAAACAGATTGGAATTGAATACGATCGGGATGAAAGATTTGCTGGGAAAAGTAAGTATTCATTATCAAAGCTCTTCTTACTGGCGTCTGATGGCGTTGTTAATTTCTCAATTACACCGATAAATATGATATCAAATATTGGATTATTTTTGTTTGTTAGCAGTATTCTTGCAGCGATCTTTTTAATAATTTGGAGGATATCAAACTTCAAAATATTAGGTCATATGCCATCTGATGTACAGGGATTTACAACATTAGCAGTATTGCTACTTTTCTTTAGTGGTGTTCAATTGCTATCTGTTGGAATAATCGGTCAATACATTGGGAGAATATATGATGAATCAAAACAAAGGCCAAAATATATAGTTGAAAATGAGTTGGGGTTTTCCAAATCAAAAAATAATCTTATATTCGGTGATCAGAGAGGAGCACAAGAAGTAAAGACTTCTGGTGAAATTTTATGAAAATGGGAGCATTTTGTTCTTTTAGGAATCTTTCAATAGTTTCACTAATAAGTGCTAGTGTTTGTGTATTGTTAATGCTTATCCGTGTTTGGCATGCGTTCTCATTTTTTGAGCCATTACAGCTAACAACTAGCGGCTGGGAAGAGGAGGATCTTTATGCTATGTGGAAGTATCTTAAAGGAATGGGAATATATACTGATAGGTATTCTGTCCCATATGCGGCATCAGTTTACAATTGGCTGTTTTATAAATCGTACGGTTTTATTATTAAAAATTTTATTTCATTATTTTCACTAAATACAAGTTGGATACCGACTATAGGTCGTTTTTTTACCTTAGCGGGTGCTTTCCTTGGAGTTTTTATTTGTTATGCATCGTTTGTTAAATTGCCCGAAGTTAAAAACCATACGATGAGAACTTTAGCCTTTTCATTCTCATTATTGATATTTCTTGGTCCTCTTGTAGGATTTTGGGCATTTACGGTTAGACCAGATGTTTGGAGTTTTGTATTTGAAGTTACTGGGGTATTCTTGTTCTTGAGGTATTACTCAGTAGATAAGGTTAAGGCAATTTATTTCTCCGCATCAGTTTTATATTGCTCATGGGCATTTAAGCAATCAGGTTTTTTAACAGTTGTGGCGATTTTACTCTTTCTTATTATAAAAAAGGATTTTAAAGCATTCTTTATGTTTTCGGTATTAATGATAATTTCTTATTTCACAACGTTTTTATTAGGAGACAAAGAGTATATTGATACAATTTTATACCAAGGGGAAAGGGAGTTTTCAACTTACTCAGTAATAACAAACGTATTAAAAGCAGCTTCAAAATCATCTCCTGCAATAATTTCATTAACTTCCTCTATTGTGTTCGTTATTTTTTGTAAAAGATTAAAAAGAGGGATCATAAAGAACGATAACGTTTTGTTTGCAGCAATACTTTTTTTTACAACAATAGTAATTGTTTTTCCTGCATCGGCTATGGAAGGAGCTGCCGATAATTATTGTTTCATGGTACTTTATGCTTCATCGTTATTGTCAATAACGTTAGTAAGTGAAATAATGGGTGATATACTAAGTGCAAAAGATGAGGGTGGATTAAGGGTATGTATTGGTTTTATGATATTTGGTTGGATTGCAAATGTGATATCCATAATGGTGATATTCATGGGTTATCAAGGTGTCATTTCTGTGTACCCCCAGCATATTGATATGGTAAAAAGACAAAAATGTATTGAAAAATTACCTAAACCTTTATTTGTTGACAATATGTATTTATCTCTACCTTGGATGAATCCGTCTGAACCATATGTTTTTACAAACTGGTTTTATAAAAAAGAACGAGAATTAGGTATTTCATTTAATGATGGTGGCATTGGAGGGTTGATTAAGAAAGGGCATTACAGAACATTACTTTTTCCTAATGAGTTAAAAACTTTTGATGGTGCTGAGTTGTCTGAATATAAAATTTTACCAGAGAAGTGTGAAGGCTTTTATGTATATATAAAAAACTAAAGTAAGTCGAAAACTGTCTTTTAACTAGAAAATTTAAAATAAACTATATTAAAAAACTGTAAACGAAATTGATGAGTAATAATTCATTCTTGACATTAGCTGAGGCGATTTATAATCCACCACTTTCAATGATTGTGGCTTTTCTAATTGTTTTAGGAATGTGGCATTTTGCTGATGTGATATCAAAGAATAAATTAGTAAAGGCAGGGGGTGATCTCCAGAGAATATTACTTGCGTATATTGTTGTTATCGCTAGTGTATCAGTACTTGTGCATACAATATATTTTTTACGAATTAATGGTTTTTATCTTCTAAAAATTATCGGGACAATATTTATAATAATGGGAGCTTATTACCTTATAAAAATAATAGTAAGAAAGGAGTTTAAATTTGTAAAAAAAATATCAGAACGCGAAGATAATAAAAAATTGCAAATGCTGTCTATTGTTTTGATAGCTATTCCATTATTTCTCATTGCTTTAGGTCCTCCAACTGATCCGGATTCACTCGATTATCATCTTGGCGTGCCATTAGATTGGCTTAGGAATAATCAGGCTTATCCAAGATACGATTGGATATCTGCCAGATTGGTTGGACTTGGAGAGTCAATTAATCTTTTTGGGTTAATAAACGGTACCGATATTCTTGGGCAAATAGTACAATACTCAGGCTTGATAGTTGCCTGGACAGGGATATCGACTTTCGCAAATACTTTGCGACTTAAGTATCTATCTGCATTGCTCGTGCTTACATCTCCGGTAATGTTATATTTAGCAACTGTACAAAAACCGCAACTTTTCCCGTCAGCGGCATTGGTTTTCGGTGTTTTGATTCTTTTGAAAAATAGAGAGAATTATGACAGAAAAATATTTTTGTTTTCAATGGTTTCTATTTTATTCGCTATCTCAAACAAATACTCTTTTCTAATTGCTGGTATTGTTGCCATTATTGTATCAATAGTTATTGCAAAAAAAAATAAAGACATAAAATTTGCATTATTGGTAATATTTTTACTTTTTATGTTCATTAATTTCCCATTGTATTTAAGAAATTATCTATTTTATGGTGACCCCCTTTCTCCGTTGTTTGAAAATTTTAAATCCAGTCCAGATATCGATGTCTTAGATTATGCGAGACACATACGTGAATATGAAGGTGGTCTGACTATCAAAAAAGTGCTAATGTTGCCGATTACTTTAACATTCACAACAAAATTAAATTTTTTTTCAACTGTTTTAGGTATAGGTACACTTGGTTTACTTGTTGTGTACAATGTTTCCGGAGTTTCAAGAGTTATTTTGTCTTTGTCTATTTTGATAGCGTTGGGATTTTTACTAATAGGTCAAACGCTTCCAAGATATTATCTCGAAAGCTATTTTCTCCTGGCGGCTTCAATAGTTTCCACCCGGTGGGGCTGTAAACATACTTATTTAGAAAGGGGACTCCTCTTGCAATCAATACCAGTTGCTATTTCTGCAATTTATGGAGCAATAATCTTGTTTCCGGGTGCGATTACAAATGATTTAAGAAACCATGTTATGAACAACTATGCCTTTTGTTATCAGGAAGCACAGTGGATTGATAAGTACTTACCAAAAGATTCCGTAATAATTGCAGATGTAAGATCCTATGCATTAATACCAAGAAAGTTTGTTGTGCCAGATAAAATAAAAGGAAATCCTGAAAATCTTATGGATATAATAGAAAATAATAATGTGACGTCAATGTTGATTCCTTATCCAAACGACGAATCTGTATGGAAAGGATTGGAGAATTATGCAGATAAAAAGATAAGTGAGAAAAAGATATTTACCCGTGCTACACGCAATCCCCTTAATGCTGGTGCAAAGTATCAAATGTGGCTTTTTACATTAAATACTGATTTGAATAAGCGAATTTTTGAAGTGGAGTGATAATTAAACGCGGCACATTACCATTCAAAGACTTCTTTGGAGATTGTTTCTTTGCGATTTTATTTTGAAAATACAAATCGAAGCAAAGATATTTTTACCGTAATTATTTATATCTTTGCATATAGAAAGGAATAGCCACGTGTTAAGTATTGAAAATTTAATTGCTTCGGTACTACAAAAAATACTTCCGATTTGTATATTTAGACACATACCAAGGTTTTATTACACAATTAATAGTGTTCGTTTTAAAATTTTTCCAAGACCATCTATGTTTAAGGAAACAGCTAAGGCGAAGCCTCGTCGTTTGATAGAAGGCTTTTTTGACAAATATTGCCATGGATATGGTGTTGATATAGGTTACGGAGGAGACCTTTTAGTTCCTGGATGTTTAGGATGGGATATTGAAGATGGGGATTCGCATTATTTGGGTAAATTAGACGATGAGCAATTTGATTTTGTATATTCATCCCATTTGCTTGAGCATTTAGATAATCCTGAATTAGCCATTTTGAATTGGTGGCGAGTATTAAAACCAGGAGGTTATTTGATTCTATATCTTCCTGATCGTGATTTATTCGAAAAAAGAAAAACATTGCCTTCAAAAATTAGCTTAGATCATAAACATTACTTTTTACTTGAACGAGATGAACCGCCTCATACTATCGGGATAATCCCTTTTTTAAAAAGGAATATTAAAAATTTTGAAATTGTTTACGCAAAAACGTGTGGGGATAACTGTGCTAACAAAGTTCAAAAGTTACGCAACAGCACTGAATATTCCATAGAGGTTGTTGTTGAAAAAATTAGGAGTCGAGATAGTCACGATGATCAATATTAAGCTTGTTGAGCAGCTCAAAAGAATTAACTTTATTCGCAGGATAGTTTTACAGAAAAACATTTCTTTTATTTTCCCCATACGTTTCAATATTGAACCTACTAATTATTGCAATCTTAGTTGCTCAATGTGTCCCAGAGAACTTAATAGACCTTTTGGTTATATGGGCATTAAACTTTTCCATAAGATCATTGATGAAAGTATCCTGTATGGTAAAAGACTCATAATTACCATCAATAAAGATGGAGAGCCCTTATTACATCCAGAATTACCACAGATGATTCAATATGCAAAAGATAAAAAGGCTGCGTTCAAGATTAATTTTTACACGAATGGTATTCTGTTAACAGAAGAAAAGTCTCTTGAATTAATAAAATCAGGTCTTGATACAATTCATATAAGTATTGATGCATTTACAAATGAAACATACAAAAAAGTAAAAAATTGCCAGAAACTCAATATCGTTGAGGAAAATGTTAAAAAACTTATCGAACTTAAAAAAAAACTTTACTCAAAGACTCCATTAGTTATAGTAAAAATAATTCATACACGTGATACACGTGGTGAGATTAAATTGTTTAAAAAAAAATGGCATCAGATTGCCGATTTTATTGAGATAGGAGAGTATCATACTTGGGATGGGTCTTTGAATAGTTCGGCTATATCTGGGGATCCTGAAACAATTCAAAAAACAGAAAGGTATCCATGTACTTTTTTGTGGTATAATCCAGTAATTTTATGGGATGGAAGAGTTACCACATGTTGCGTTGATTATCAAGGAAAGGGTATCATTGGTAATATGAACGAAGATCCTCTTGCAAAAATATGGCAGGGTGAGATATTACAAAAAATAAGGAAGGCACATTTAGAGGACAAGTACGACTCAATTCCTTTATGCAGTAGATGCCAATTCTGGAGGTGTGAGGCTAATATCGAAAAGTGGCTAAGGAGGCGGGATACGGGGGTTGGGAGTTAGAGTTTTAAGAAAGGCTCACCACCTAAATATGCTGTTTGATGCAGATTAACTAAGAAATACCTCTTTTGAATCAAGCCTGAAACCTCTTAAAAGGGAAGAGGTAAGCTCATCGTCAATAAAATATATACCAAAGGTTTCAAAGCCTGCTTCTCCCAAAACCATGATCTCAATAGTTCTCTTGTCAGGATCAACTATCCAGAATTCTTTCATGCCATGCTCCACATAGAGTCTTTTTTTACCAGCTTGTTCCTCTCTTTCGTGGATGAAGATAAAATCTCGATGGCTAAATCTGGCGCACCTCGTAAATTCTTTTCTGTCATCAAACCCATTCCTTTTTTAGAAATGAAAATAATATCGGGCTGTACGATATCCGTCTCTGACAGGACAACATCAAAAGGGGCGTAGATGACCGTTCCTAAATTATTTTCTTTAACAAATTTTTTTTAAAGGATGAGAAATATTCATTGAGATAGTTTAGTGATAAAAACCGGGCGCTGGTACCATATACAATTCTCCTTCAATAAGCTCGTATCTTTTATCATCGTACATGGCAGCATAGTCATTGTATGTATATTTTGTTTTGGTTTTAAGCGTGGTTAATCCCCCGTATAATTATTGTCTGACTACACCGGATTTAAACGGTCTGTTGAGATGATAAATATTCTCCACATTTTACCTGTCGATACGGAAGAAGTAAAGAATTGTCCATGATGGTTGTAAAAATGGTCATGCTTAATCTTACCTGCAAGTTCTGCTTGTGTATGGTTAATGTATTGCATTAATGTTAAAAATCTGCCATAATTTGCAAAATAAATGAGGAATATTTCTAAAAATATAGCCACTGGTTGCGATACATTCATTGCAGGCTTGTTAATTGCCACCGTTGTCGTTATACCTCTTTTCTTTGATATACGCCTTTATAGTGTTTTTGACCTTAGCAAAGTAATGACTTTATACCTGTTAACAATCGCCATCCTGGTTGTATGGTCGATTGCACTGGTCTTTAAACACGGCTTTAAATTTTCCCATACTGCTATAGATATCCCAATCCTTGCCTACATAGTCATTTTTATCATTTCGTCGATTATCTCTATAAATCCCGTTATGAGCCTTTTTGGCACCTATAAGAGATTTGAGGGTTTGGCCGCAACGTTGTGTTATATATTTCTTTTCTATACTACCATTAATTTTGTAACTACACAAAAAAGGATTTATTCCCTTATAATTGCAATTGTAGCCGGTGCCACCATTTCATCCATTTATGGAATTATACAACATCTTGGATTTGACATATTCAAATGGAGTAGTGAGGGCCCACGTGTATTCTCAACTTTTGGAAATCCCGTATTCTTCTCTGCTTATCTTGTTATAAATTTGCCATTAGTCGTTACCTTATTTTTAAATAATCCTAAAGAATCACCTTTTTCAAAAAGTTCACATATTTTGTGGATTTTTTTTATATTATCTTTGGTTATTTATACTACATTTTGGTTTACCAATACCCGTGCATGTTTTTTTGCGCTCCTTGGAAGTTTTACACCGTTTCTTTTTTTTATTTTTAAAAGACAAACAAAGGGGAAATACAAATTTTTTATTTTATTGCTTTCATTTACTCTATTGGGAATACTTTTTAATATACAGTATAAGACATCGATTGTTAAGCGTTTTATAGAACATTTTACATATGATGTGAAGACAAATGGTAATCTTAGTGTTTCTTCTTGCGACAAGAAAGATATTGAGGAATTGGCAATTCCGGAGTTAATACAAATTCGTCAGAGATCATGGATTGCCGGTAAACTGCCAGTTACTGAATCAGCTTTTTCCCGCATATTTCAAGATCTTGCTGCAATAGAAATTATAAAAGAATATCCTGCTTTAGGAATCGGTCCCGATACAATTGGCATTCTTTTTCAAAGGAATCTAGCAAAGGTATTTTCGGTATTAGAAAGTGACAATGGTTTTCAATTTCCAAGACAAGATAGAATTCATAACGATATCCTTGATACCGCTGCCACTCGCGGTATTTTGGGGCTGGGAACTTATATATGGTTATTGACTGCCTTTGGTATATATGTTGGTAGAAATTATAAGCGGCTGAGTAACCGGAATAAAATGCTCATATTAGGGTTATTATTTGGGATACTATGCTACCTCATTCAAAATGAATTCAGTTTTGGAAATACACCTATTGTAACACTTTTCTGGGTAATGATGGGACTCTGTGTATCTATAATAAAGATAAATGAAACGGAAGTGGTATTAAGTATAGAAGATAAAGGATTAAAGATAAAGAAGTGTGCGGAAGGTGAGCAGTCTAGAAATGCCCAACTTCTCAATTCCTCAACTTCTCGTCTTCGCATTTTTTACAGGTGGCTGGGCTGTGGAATTGTATTAATAGCGTTAGGATTTGTTACTATCTTTGTTCTTCGATTCTATAGAGCTGATGCTTATTTTGAATATGGGAGAAGGATTTTAGATTACGAAAAGGAAAATTTACCTGCTATTACAGAAAAAGGTTTGTTTTTCATGAAACATGCCATACGCCTTAATCCATACGAGACTTTCTATCGTGATGAGCTTTGCAGGACATATATACAAAACGCACTTAAGACAAAAGATGAGGCATGGATACAGAAGGCATATGTGGAGGCCAATAATTCTTTAAAACTA
>MHXP01000213.1 GCA_001824485.1 Planctomycetes bacterium GWA2_39_15
TGTTACCTATACAAGCTTAATATCAAAAGTCAGGTCTTTGCCAGACACAATAATCTTTCCAATGCCACCTTCACCTAGCGGTGTTACAATTGAGGCGATAGTTTTATGTTTTGAGGATATGTTCATTTTTTTCTTTCAGTATCACAAGGGACGTATTGTATTAAGATAATGGAAAAGTTCTTGCGATTCTTATATACCAATTATATTAAGTTATTGTTTTAAAGCCACATTTTTAGTTTTTGATAAAATAATTCCCTTGACACCCGAACAGTTTCAACATACCATTTACCTTAAATCTGTATCGTTTTCCCTCTTAAACAGATATTATGCAAATGTCCCAAAAACCATCCAGCAATTCCTTCCCCACAAGAAAACAGCTTATTGTTATCTTCTTTTTAAGTACGACATTGTTAATTGGTATTATAATAAAAATAGGAATGAATTACCACTGGTGGCTGCCGGAAACGGAGATCGTGAGTTGCCTTAATCCTGAAGATATAAAAGTTAAGTTGGACATAAATAGCGCCCCATGGTATGAATTGGTATTGTTACCAAAGTTAGGAGAGTCAAAGGCAAAGGCGATTGTGGCTTATCGTGAAAAACATGGCAATTTTAAATACATAGACGAAATGTCTAACGTAAGAGGTATTGGGGATTCTATCATAGAGGCTATAAGGGATTATATAAAGTTTGGTTCAGATACGGTTAATGTAAGTCTTAATAAACAAGAATAGGATTTATGGAAAAAGAACGGCAAAAGATATTAGAAAACTTATGGGTCCGTGTGATTCTAATCGGGGGTTCTATTATTGTTTTTTTTGCGTTGTGTTATTTCCTGAGAGGAACGTTTATCTCCCTGCTTTTGGCATTTATCATCGCTTATATTTTTGATCCTGTAGTTGATTTCTTTGAGCGTAGATGTTGGCCATTTACGCGCAAGCATATACACCGTGGGTTTGGGATTGTCTTTATTATTATTGCTGTTCTGCTAACTACAGCTGGATTTTTGACGTATGCGATTCCAAAGACTACCAAAGGAATTTATCAAGTGGGCAGCATGATTAGGGAGCAGTATCCTAAATATGAGACTGTAGTTGAAACATGGATTGGAAAATACGGTCAAATAGACTTAGCTAAATCAGTTGAATTGCTAATAATAGAAAATATCGAACCTGCCATTAAAAGTGATCAGGGAAAAACTAAACTTTCAGATACAATTTTGGAGAATGGAGCAAATGTAAAAGAACAAAGCAAACAGGAAGTTTCTTCTAAGAAGACGGATGCCGAGAAAAAATCCCGATTGCAAAAAAAGCGTTTAGTAGAAATAACAGGGGGATTCAAGAAATATATGCCACAGGTTATTGGCTTCTTTCTGAACATCATAAAAAACATATTTTATAGTACATTCGGTTTTGTTGGCATTATTGTAAATTTCATCATCTTTAGCGTTGTTTCTGTTTACTTGCTTTTGGGCTTTAATATTATTGCCCAGAATATAAAAAACATTTTTCCTTTATCGAAAAGAGAACAGGCAATAAGTCTCTTATCTAAAGTAAATAATAATCTACGGTATTTTCTCCGAGGTCAGCTTATCATCTGTCTTATCCTTTCTCTCATTTACAGCATTGGCCTGACGATTGCGGGTATTCCCTTAGCATTCCTTATAGGCTTCATAGGGGGTTTTGGTAATCTGATTCCATATGTTGGCACGGGAACTGGAATTGTCCTGGCTTCTGCGCTTTCGCTCTTTCAATTTCACGATCTCAGGCATATAGTGTATATTCTCATAACTTTTGGTATCGGACAGATACTCGAAGGGACTGTGATAACGCCACGGATCATGGGGAAGGGATTGGGCTTGAGTCCTGCCATGGTAATACTTTCTATCCTGATCTGCAGTCAACTGTTGGGATTTTTAGGACTATTACTGGCTGTGCCAATTGCATCTACGGTTAAGGTCTTTATTGATGAATTCCTTTCAAGATATAAATCCTCACGGTATTATAAAGAGTGAGTATTTGCCACGGAATAACACGGAAAAGCACGGAGAATAATGTATAATTCGGAAGGTTGTGCACAGAGTAACAATTGGGGTTTTTTTGTTACCCACCCCTAAAAAATGTTTTTAATTCGGTGTAATTCTGTGAAAATCTGTGGTTAACCAGTATAGAATATGTCTGTTTTCAAGTTAATTTCCTCCTTTACGCCGCAGGGCGATCAACCACAAGCAATACAACAACTGGTTGAGGGTTACAAGAAAAATATCAATTACCAAACCCTATTGGGCGTTACAGGCTCCGGCAAGACCTTTACTATGGCAAATGTAATTGCCGCGCTGGGAAAACCAACGCTGGTTATGTCCCACAACAAAACCCTTGCTGCCCAGCTTTATAGCGAATTTAAGAGTTTTTTCCCAGAAAATGCCGTGGGATACTTTGTCAGCTATTATGACTACTATCAACCCGAGGCATACATCCCACAACGTGATATCTACATCGAGAAAGAGGCTACGATTAATCAGGAAATAGACAGGCTTCGCTTAGCCGCTACGAGTAACCTTATGTCAAGGAAAAATGTTATCATTGTCGCCAGCGTCTCCTGTATATATGGGCTGGGTTCTCCTGCCGACTATCAGGACATGTATGTCCGTCTCTGCAAGGGGGATGCTATAGAACGCAATAAACTTTTAAGGAAATTCGTTAGTATCCAATATGAGCGGAATGATATAAATTTTGTTCGCGGTTCGTTGCGGGTACGAGGGGACGTTGTGGAGGTATTCCCTGCCTATGAGGAGATTGCTTATCGTATAGAATTATTTGGGGACGAAATAGACAGGCTTTCTGTAATTAATCCAACAACTGGAAATTCTCTTCAGGAAGTGAACGAGATATCAATCTATCCAGCAAAACATTTTGTAATGCCTGAAGGTAAGATCGAAGGGGTGGTTAAATCCATCGAATATGAATTGAATGATCGTCTTAAAGAATTGCGTTCAAAAGAAAAATTTCTGGAAGCACAGAGATTGGAGGCGCGGACACGTTATGACATGGAAATGATCCTTGAGGTTGGGTATTGCCATGGCATAGAAAACTATTCGAGGCATCTCAGCGGCCGTGCGCCCGGGGAGCCGCCATACTCACTTTTTGAATATTTTCCCAAAGATTTCTTTCTTATTGTTGATGAGTCTCATGTTTCTATTCCGCAAATTGCCGGTATGTATCATGGAGACCGGGCGCGCAAGGAAACCCTTGTTGCGTACGGGTTTCGTTTGCCATCTGCGCTTGACAATCGTCCTTTAAGATTTGACGAGTGGGAATCAAGGATTGATCAAATCCTGTTTGTTTCGGCAACGCCCGGCGCTTACGAGTTAAAGAAATGCAAAGGACGGATTGCAGAGCAGATTATTCGCCCTACGGGTCTTGTGGATCCGATAATACACGTGAAACCCGCAAAGACACAGGTTAAGGATTTATTGAAACAGATTAAAAAACGTGCACAGAAAAAGGAACGTGTGCTGGTAACTACACTAACGAAGAAGCTTGCGGAAGACCTCAGTGAATATATCAAGGAAGAGGGTCTAAAAGGCATGTATATACATTCTGAAATAAATGCCATAGAAAGAGTGACTATCTTAAGGGATTTGCGTATGGGAAAATTCGATGTCCTGGTGGGTGTTAACTTGCTTAGAGAAGGGCTTGATTTGCCTGAGGTATCTCTCGTAGCTATTTTAGATGCAGACAAGGAAGGATTCCTGCGCTCTGAAACTTCGTTGATACAAACCATTGGCAGAACTGCAAGGAATGTAAATGCCGAAGTTATCTTGTATGCGGACGAGATAACAAACTCCATGAAACGGGCAATAGACGAAACCGATCGCCGTCGGGAGATTCAAATAGCGTATAATAAAAAGCACAATATCACCCCAAAAACCATACAAAAAGAGATCAAGAAGGGTATTGCAGAAGAGGTTTCGTCACACAAGATCGTTTACGAAACCGTTGCCGAAAGCGAAGAAGAATACATTACCCAGGAGTTTATTAATGAACTGGAGGGAGAAATGCTCAATGCCGCAGAGTCGCTGGAATTTGAACGTGCGGCTGAGCTGAGGGATAAAATAGAAGAGATAAGAATGAAATATAATATTGACAGTAATAGGACACAGATGAACGCTGATAAACACGATAAAACAAATATTCACACACATATAAAGATTTCACCGAAAAGGTAATGTAGCGTCTGATGTAGAGACGCATTGCAATGCGTCTCTGCTTTCTGTAAAATCAGCGAAACCCTGCGTAAATCAGCGTCTAAATGCATTTTAAGCAAGAATAACTTGGGCTTGAATGAAGTACAAAGACTATGGTTAAGGCATAGCATGGGTAATTCAAAGCCTGAACATGTTACCAAAAGAATGGAGTCAAAATATTAAAATGAAGGTTGTGTTTTAGATGTAATTACATACAAAAATGGAGGCGGGTTATGAAGGCAAAACTTGTATCAATTGGAAATTCAAAAGGCATAAGGATACACATGGCGGTGCTTAAGCAATGTAATATTGGAAACGAGGTTGATTTGAAAGTTGAAAAAGAAAAAATAATCATTAAACCCGTAAAAACCAGCGCCAGAGAAGGATGGAATGATGCCTTCAGGTTAATGCACGAGAAAAAAGATGATGCGCTGTTAATTGACGACACCACAGACTTTGTTGCAGAAAATTGGGAATGGAAATAAAGCAATACGATATCTATCTCATCAATCTCGATCCGACAATCGGTTCCGAGATTAAGAAAACAAGACCCTGCCTGGCAATCTCTCCGGATGAAATGAATAGAAACATCCAGACAATCATCATCGTTCCCATGGCAACTAAATCCCACAATTATCCAACCAGAGTAAAAACACCTTTTCAGAAGAAAACAGGTTGGATAGTACTTGATCAGATAAGGACTGTGGATAGGAGGAGGCTTATCAGAAAACTAGGTCGTGTAACTAACGATACCATCGCGGAAATCAAGGCTACGATCAAAGAGATGTTGGTTGACTGATTAATTTTAAACTGGAAGCATTACATGAAAGTGAAGAAAATAATCACAATATGCATTTGTATTTTGCTTGCTGGTTGTGCATCCTTACCACCTGTGGAAGATAATCAGGCAGAACGTCAGGTAATTGATGTTTATGATAATCAGGGAAAGGTAAAAAAGCATGTAATTATCAAGGATGATTATATTACGATTTATGACAAGGATTGGAAGACGAAGGGGCATGGGAAGGTGCAGAAACCGGAGTAATTTACAGGACTGATATTTTTTATGGGAAGCCAAGTCCTATTTATGATTTTGTTATCATTGTTTAAAAACAATCAAATTTGAAGTCTTGATGAAACATTTACAAATGTTTTCCATATCAGCAGTGTGAAGCAATATAAAATGGAAAACCAATTAAAGAGAGAATCCAAAGTCGAAATCGTTTACTTGCGTAAAATAAATATAAGGACTTAAATTAAACTTTTTTCTAGCCCCAAACTATCTAAATACCTTCCATACAAAAATAGAAATCATGGTCAGTCCAACAATTATTTTTACAACTGAGCCGCCTAAGAAGCCCACAAAATTACCCAATCCTGACTTCAATGCGCCCCTGAAACCCTTCCCGCCAATAAGTTCAAAGATAACTGTACCTACAATAGGCCCTAATATCAGACCTATGGGACCACCCATGTAAAAGCCAATACCTGTGCCTGCAATTGAGCCGATGATTCCCCATCTTGTAGCGCCAAACTTCTTTGCTCCGTAAACATTTCCTATGTTTTCAAGCACAATGGAAAAAATGGTGAGGATGGCAAATATCAACAATACCATCCATGTGACCTTCTCAAAATGGGTAAATATGGCATAGATGAATGCGCCAAGCCATACAAGCGGGATACTGGGTATTATAGGCACGATAATGCCTGCCATACCCACGATCATGATAATGAGCGAAATCGAAAATAAAACAATTTCCAGAATTCCCATTTATTACCTATCCATAATAGAGATTTAGCCACGAATTTACACGAATATGCACAAATAAAAAAGAATGATTTGAGAAATGAAATCTTTAAAAGATTATGTTATCATATCGTGTAAATTATTTATATCCAATTAAATCAGAAATGAATTTTTGGGGAAAGAATTATGATGTGGTCTATAATGGGAACGATTGCCGCTATTTGCACTACGGTTGGGTTTATACCACAAATTGTACGCGGCATAAAAACCAGAGAACTAAAAGACGTTTCACCGCTAATGCTGGCACTCTTACTGGTAGGTGGCAGTTTGTGGCTGGCATATGGGATGCATTTGAAAAACCCCATCATTGTGCTGGCAAATGGGTTCACGCTTTCGTTTGTCGTTACGATTTTTGTGTTACGTCTTTTGTTTAAAAGAAACAATGCAAAAGTATGACGTATTAAAGTTCATACCACAGAGACACAAAGGCCCAGTTTTCTATAATGAAAAATGGATATTAAAGGATCTTTTTATAAATACACGCTATTTTGTGAATATGCTAAATGAATTGACAGCTGTTTCTTAATGTAAATAACGTAATTTCTGGACGTGCAAAAAATCTTACCGGGAAAACGGAGACTCCGATACCCTTGTTTACATACATAGTTGTCTTTCCTTCATAAAATAATCCTGCAGCATAGCGATTGCCAAATTTGGAGTAAACAACAGGAGGACCATAAAGTGGTAAATTTACCTGCCCGCCATGGGTATGGCCTGCCATTACAAAGTCAACATCTGTATTCCTAATCGTCTCGATTGCATCCGGGTTGTGGCATAATAAAATCTTCGGTTTATCATTCATACCACGCAAGGTTCTTTCTAAATCCAGGTTTCCTTGACATAAATCATCTACTCCTGCGATGAAAAGATAATCTTTTTTCCTATAAAGAGGAATATGTTCGTTAATCAATAGATGAATGCCTTTTTTAGATAATGCATCGAAAGCAGAGTCTTTCTGGTCGTGGTTTCCTAATACAGCAAAAACCCCTTCTTTCGCCTTTAGTTCTGCTAACTCTTCAGTAACAGAAGGGAGGAAATTCTGAGAACAATAAACATAGTCTCCCGTTAATGCAATAATGTCAGGAGATAAGGTGTTTACTTTCCGAACGCACTTTCGGACAAATTCTTTGGTAACATATTGAGAATGATGAATGTCCGACATCTGGGCAATCGTCATTCCCTCGAATTGTTTCGGGAGGGCATTGATTTTTATAGTGACGTTTTTTATTTCTACCCAACGGGGTTCTAAAAGATAGCTATAACTTCCAACAGACATAGTGCCAAGTAGGCAACCACAGGCACCTTTAATGAACATACGCCTTGAAAACACTTTATTACCTTATACTAATTAAAAATTATCGTTTAAGACCGCACGGTGATATGCAATCCGCGCAGATACCTTCTTCCCATTCTTCTCTAACGAAGTTTATCCAATCATCAGGGTTATTACGACAGGATAAACATATTCCAAGGTCACAAAGTCCATCGTTTGTGTTATCCGAATCCTTTATCGCAGCGCCACAGCATGCACATTGCCATGTTATCATGTCGCTACTTATATGACCGCCAACATCACACATGAGATACTCCTTTATATACTAAAAACTGTATTTCTTTTTTTTATTCTCATCCACAAAATATTGTAAAACATCAGTCTCGGTAATCAGGCCGACTAGCTTATTCTTATCTTTTACTACAGGCAGCGCCCCTATCTTTTTGTCAATCATGACCTGCGCTGATTCCTCAATCGTTGCATCCGGATTAATTGTGGCTACATTTTTTGTCATTACATCTGAGACTTTAATGGAATCCAGAAATTCTTTATTTTCCTTCCAGTTCGTAAGAATGGAAGTCAGCGATGCGCGATAGAGGTCCCTTTGTGTTAAGATGCCTACTACTATATTTTCTCCTTTCACAACGGGTAAATGCCTTATTCGCCCCAGATACATAATATCATTGGCAAAGCCGAGCTTCGAGTCAGCATTCAATGTTACCAGTTGTGTCTTCATTATATCTTTTACCAGCATCTTTTTCCTCCGTTTCTATGGCATTTTTAAGCCGAGTTTCCCATTCTGCTCCATAATGATTTTGAAGATTCTTTTGTATCTTTTCCTTCCATCTATGACACGCCTGTCTTATGGTGGTAATTGGTTGATGTTTTTCCGACAAATACAGAATATTTTGTGTCTGCCTCGGTAAAGGAATCAGGATATAGTCTTGCTCCTCTGTTCCCACAGATATTGTGGCGAGATGAACGCCCTTTGCTTTTAATACTAAATCTCTTGCAATGTTAGTATCCTCATTGGGAAATATATTCCGTATCACATCTACCCGGTCGAGAATTGCATAAAAGGCTTGCCACACCCTTTTGTATACAAGTTTACTATATGTGTCAGGTGCAGCATATTCATTAAAAATACAAGGTCCGCTGATCCTCTGATATAAAGACTCTCCTGCCCTGTCTGGATATCCTATACATTGACTGGGACGTGATTTGTAAACACTGCAGCGTAAATCCATTTCCAAACCCGAATTTATAGAGTTCTTTGAAATCATAAAATTCAGGAATTTGCATGAATCATATAATTCGTCTTTGTGTCCTTCACTGGTTGCCAATAATTTAATATAGTGTGCGCCTGTTCCATCTTTACAGAGGGACTTAAAAAAACTGATATGACCATTATTTGCCGGAATAACAGATGTAAAACAACACATCCCGTCTGAACATTCACTTTCCGCAAAAGTTACATTACAATGATTTTCATTTGTGGTACAATTAATATTCATTTGAGTAATTCTAAATACGAGTCACCTTTTCTTCAATCAATTTACAAACAGTTTTATATTCCTCGCTGGACTCGTCATAATTAGGAATCCTTTTAATAATGGCTTTGGCATTTTCCTGAAGACCATTCGTATCTGTAATACCATTGATATTTGTAATCAAAATTCTCCCCAATTCTTTTGAGTAAGCCCCAACAAAGTCATAAATTCCGCCAATAATTGTTAATTTGTTTTCTTTGACAAGGCCGCCATAATATTTTAAACTTTTTTCTATTTGGTAGTCCACGTTAATTTGACTTAAGTAGGCAAGTTCTTTATTTTCACTTCCAAGCTTACTTAGATATGGGATACCCCTCTCGATTGGAATAGTTAAGGGAAGCATTTCACTTTTTACTTCCCTGCTTATTGATGAATAATCAGTCTGCATGAGTCTATCAAAAGATTTTGCTAAGTTAACAATTTCTTTTGATTGTGTTATACAGGCGTGAGTAGCAAACTTGACAGCGCCGCAGTCTGTATGTCCCAGAACAAGCATTACTGGGGTTTTCAGAACAAGGATTGAATATTCGATAGATCCCCTGTTAATTGCAACCTGGTTTCCTGCATTTCTGATAAGAAATACCTTATTGAAGATGTCTATTCCTAAGATGTTACCCTGTACCCTGGAATCTGCGCATGTCACAAGAGTAATATAAGGATTTTGGCGCGTTGCGTAAGCAAGAAACTTCGTTGCATCCGTGCTTTTTACAAACGCCTCATTATGCACTAATAGGTGTCGAAAAATATTACCTATTTCCATACTTTACTCCTTAACAAAATTAAGCTTATTATATATATTTTCTGTTCAGTTAGGTTGTTTCAAAATATTTTTTATGTTCCCATTCAGTTACCTGTATTCTATATTCATCCCATTCAGCCATTTTTGAATGTATATACACCTGGTAAGTGTGTGAACCTAATGTTGATTCCATTAATTTGCTTTTCTTTAATTCATCTATTGCCTCACCTAAAGACCCGGGCAGGGTAGCAATGTTTCTATAGGCTAATTCATCCTTGTTGAATTCATAGACATTCTCTTCTACGGGATCAGGTGGTGTACTTCCTTTTCTAAGGCCATCGAGTCCTGCTTCCAGCATGACTGCAAGTGCAAGATATGGATTATTACTAGGATCCGGGCATCTCAATTCCGCTCTGGTTGCCTGTTCCCTTCCAGGTGAGTATCTTGGAATACGTATTAGTGCGGAGCGATTCTTTTGTCCCCAGCATATATACACAGGCGCCTCATATCCTGGCACCAGTCTTTTGTATGAATTTACTGTTGGAGATAGAATGGCGCTCATAGCGCGTACATGCTGTAATTGTCCTGCGATAAATTGTCTGGCTATCTTGCTGAGCTTATATTCATCTTTTTCATCAAAGAAAATATTTTTGCGTGTTCTGATATCAAAAAAGCTTTGATGGCAATGCATTCCGCTGCCACACACGCCGAAGATAGGTTTAGGCATAAAGGTGCCGTATAAATCGTGTTTATGTGCAATTGACTTTACTACTTGTTTAAAAGTTAATGCATTTTCCGCTGTCTTTAGTGCCTCGGCATATTTGAAATCTATCTCATGCTGTCCGGGAGCGACTTCATGATGACTCATCTCAACGTTAAGCCCCATCTTCTCCAGCGTGAAAATTATATCCCTTCTTACGTTTCCCGCAAGGTCTCTTGGCGAGAAGTCGAAATAACTTCCCACATCGTGTGGTGTAGGCGCTACCTGTCCATCGCCTTTGGGCTTGAATAGGAAAAATTCCAATTCAGGCCCCACATTGTACTCAAAATTCATTTCTCTGGCATTTTTAATTGCCCTTTTCAAAATATATCGTGGGTCCCCCTCAAAAGGGGAACCATCAGGCATGTGGACATCACAAAAGAGCCTGGCAGTTGGCTCCTCTGTTTCCCAGGGAAGCAATGCATAAGTATTCGTATCGGGCTTTAAATACATATCGCTTTCGCAAATTCTTGTAAAACCCTCAATTGACGAACCATCAAACCAGATTCCCTTTTCTATGGATTCAGGAAATTTTTCTACAGGAATAGTAACAGCCTTAATGTTTCCGTTAATATCAGTAAATTGTAATTGAACAAGTTTCACATTGTCTTCTTTTGCCCGGTTTATAACTGCTAAATCTGTATGCTCACTGGTCATGTAAATTTACCTTTCTGTTGTTTATTATTAGTTCAATAATTCTCTTTTAAAGAGCATCAATTCTAATCATATTACTATAAAAAAACAAGTAATTTATAGCCAATTTGATATATGCTTCATGCTTGACACTATAAACATACCATGCTAAACTTCAGTGTAATTTGGGTTTTCAAATGAGTTTATATATTTATTTAAGGTATATCTGTTTCGAGACAAACAATGGGAAATGTTGTTGCTGTCTGTATAAGTGAAAAAAAGGGCACCCAAAAACGGGATATTGGCATTTGTAAATTGATTGAACATTTTGGCCTGGAAGGAGATGCCCATGCAGGGAAATGGCATCGTCAGGTCAGCTTGCTGGCCAGAGAAAGCGCTGACATTATGCGCAAAAAGGGATTAGACATCGAAGACGGTGACTTTGGGGAAAATATAGTAACGGAAGGCATCGAACTAAAATCACTTCCCGTTGGAACAGTTTTAAAAATCGGTGAGGGTATAATCATTAAAGTAACTCAAATTGGTAAATTATGTCACGACCGTTGTGCTATATATTATAAGGCTGGAGATTGTATTATGCCCCGGGAGGGTATTTTTGCTGAAATTCTTGCAGGTGGTACTATTAAGGCAGGTGATGAAATTACAATACTCGAAAAGGATACGGCGGTGAAGGTATGATTCGGGCGGCTATATTAACATTAAGCGATAAGGGTTCAAGGGGTGAACGTGAGGATAAAAGCGGTGAGGTCATCCGTAAAATGCTTAAGGAAATTGATGCTACCATCACGAACTATGAAGTTATTCCTGACGAAAAGGAGCTTATTATAAAAAAACTCTTTGAATTCTCTGAAAAAGCCGACCTTGTTGTTACAACGGGAGGTACTGGAGTTGGACCAAGAGATGTTACCCCAGAGGCAACGCGGGCAGTTATAGAAAAGGAATTACCTGGATTTGCTGAAGCCATGCGAATGGAGGGGATAAAACATACCCCCAGGGCTATGGGTTCCAGGGCTGTTGCCGGGATCTATAAACAAACACTCATTATCAACCTTCCTGGCAGCCCCAAGGGTGTTGCAGAAAACCTGGCCGTTGTTCTTCCTGTCATCCCCCACACTATCGGCCTCATCAAGGGCAAAGTCAGCGATTGTGCTAAAGATCGCGAACATCAGCAGAATAAGATATAAAAAGATTGCCTGATATAGCCCATAGAAAATAATCACCTAATAAATTCGTTGTAGATTTTATATTGTAAGTTAATTGTTTATAAATTAGGTTGTTAAATTCTAATGAGTTAAGCGTCAATCCCCTCCCGATAAATGTTCCATAATTGTGCATGTATTTTTGTGGTACAAAGTTGAAATTTTTGTATAACTACACAGTGACAGTTGACTGAATGATGCCCAAAAATGCAATGGCGGACACCGTGGGGTTAATATCATTCTTTAGCAGTCTTAACCGCTATTAAGTAATAGCACAGGAAAAATTCTTTTAGTATCCAACTCTTGGTGTTATTCTTTCCCTTTCTCAATACTTTTTCGAAT
>MHXP01000214.1 GCA_001824485.1 Planctomycetes bacterium GWA2_39_15
TGCCTCAACTATATCATATGAATAATATTGAATATTTTCTTGTTACGGATAGCATTTCTTACAGAATCCTTATCTATATAAAAATCTTTGGAAAAGAGAGAAAACAGCATATTAACATCATCCTCCCCTGCCTCAATAACAATGTCTATATCTCTGGTCATCCCTGGGTCATATAGAAATTAGCCGCTATTGAACCAGTAACCATATAAGGTATGCCAGCATATTCTAACCTCTTTACAATTATCTTTAAAACTTCCATTTCGTCAATCAAGATAAATAACCTCACCCTTATAACACAGTTTTATGCTGCGATACTTTGTTTAAGCACACACAACAATTGCCATATCTTTCATGCCCTCGGGTGTGCCTTGTCGTAAACCTCTTTAAGCCGTTTCGTAGTTATATGGGTATAGACCTGAGTTGTGGAAAGGTTGACATGCCCCAGAAGCTCTTGGACGGATCGCAAATCAGCGCCGCGGTCTAACAGATGTGTCGCAAAACTGTGTCGAAAAGTATGTGGGGAGATTTTGGAATGCATTCCAGCCTTTCTTGTGTACTTCTCCAGCATTCTTGCCACACTGCGTTCGGTAAGACGCCCACCGCGATTATTTAAAAAGAGTGCTTTATTATCATATCGCATTTTATGCAAGGACAAATCCGACCCCCTCTTGTCTATATACGCCTGTATGGCTTTTAATGCATGATCCCCAATAGGCAGCAACCTTTCCTTTTTACCCTTTCCCTTTACCTTAACAACACCATTGAAGAAATCCACATCCGCAACATCAATTCCCACCAATTCGCTTACCCGCATGCCCGCACTATATAAAGTTTCCATAATAGCGCTGTCACGAACACCCAATAAAGTATTTGAATCTGCTTGGATTAAAAGTGTTTCAGTCTCATTTATTGACATAAACTTTGGGAGTTTTTTGTCAAGTTTAGGAGTTCGAATACTCTCCACAGGGTTGAATTCTAAAATCCCCTCTCGGCATAGAAATTTATAAAACGACCTAACAGCCACAAATTTTCTGGCAATTGTGGTTTTAGAATAATCCTGTTTTTTTTGAAAGGCAAGAAACCTTCTCAATAATAAACGGCTGACATTTCCAAGATCGCAGCAACCTTCTTCTTTGAGAAATTCAAGGTATTGGTACAAGTCATTTCGGTATGCCCTCAAGGTTTGCGATGAAAAATTTCTATCGTGTTCAATATGTGTGAGGTATTTGTTTACATAATCCTGCATAGATTAAAACCCTTAACCACAGATTACGCAGTGTGGCGTAGCCACAACCAAATTAACCACCCCTCAATCCCCTCCTTCGCAAGGAGGGGATAAAGGGGAGGTAATATAATTTACTGAAAAAACCAGCTTAAAAATCTTTGCTAAAAAAGCAAGGTTTTATAAATTTGTTATACAGAGGAACCGCAATCTGAAAGCAGAATACAGGGAAAAAACTATGATCCAAAACTTCTAAATTCTTTATTCTATCGTTCTTTTACCATTGGTTTAACTTTCCATAGGTTTCACCAATGATTTTTGATGTTAGCACACTCATATTTAAATGACAAGGATAAAAATGGCTTTTTGTGGCACAATACAGGCGATTTACCTTGACAAAATTTTACGTCATGCCTAGAATTAATTTACCATAAACCTACTTTTATATTGCTTTGTTATAATAAAAAAAGTATGAAAAAAGAGTCTGAAGCCAGAATATAGCAGTCAGTTTAATATAGCGAAAATGGTAACAATTTAGCTTTTTGTAAAATACCAATATAAACCGTATTTCTCACTTACTACTGTCTTATAAAGGAACATTAAATATAACACCCTCCCTTAGTCCCTCCCATCAAGTGAGGGGAAATTTCCTCTCCCCTTGTGGGAGAGGTTAGGTGAGGGGGTTTTTCAAATAACTAAACTGATACCGAAAATGAATCTTGATAACAATATAACAGGTGAGGTTTTTGTACACGAGGTTACGGATGCCTGCACACCTATAGAGGCTTTCTGCCGATTCGTTTCTAATACAAACCTGTTTTTCTTGGACAGCGCCCTGCCGGTAAAAGGCATTTCAAGGTATTCCTTTTTGGGTTTTAACCCTTTTCTAATAATGAAGACGAAACACAGTAAAATTATCCTGATGGATAAGTATGGTGTTATTGAAAATGAAGGAAACCCTTTTGAACACCTTCGGGAATTATTAAAACGTTTTTCTTTAAAGAATACAATTGATTCAATTCCTTTTCAATGCGGGGCTGTCGGATATTTTGGTTACGACCTTCGTCATTTTATAGAGAAATTACCTGCAAGAACCATAGATGATATTGGTCTTCCAGATATGTATATGGGTTTTTATGACACTATTGTTTCTTATGATAATCTTCTTGGAAAGTGCTATGTAATTGGAGTAGATTTCGGTTTTGACAACACATTACAAGGCAAAATGGAGCAAGTTGCAAATGTATTGTGCAGTAAATCTGCCGCTTCATTTGAATCCAAGAAGCATGAGTCTAATCAAAACATAACGGAAAGTTTACGTTTTAATTTTACAAAAGAACTGTATATTGACGCAATCAGGCGCATCAAGGACTATATTACAGCAGGTGATGTCTATCAGGTCAATCTCTCTCAGCGAATACAGACAGATATTGATACTCTTCCTCATGAACTTTATCTAAGATTACGTTCGGTGAATCCGGCGCCATTTTCGTGCTATTTGACCTTTGATGATGTAGCCATCATCAGTTCCTCTCCCGAACGATTCCTTAATACCCATGCCAGACATGCCCAAACCCGTCCTATCAAAGGTACGCGGCCACGTGGAAAGGATGCCACAACAGATGAAAATATGAAACAGGCATTACTCTCAAGTCCAAAGGACGATGCAGAGCTTACTATGATCATTGATCTCGAGCGTAACGACTTTGGGCGAGTGTGTGATTATGGTTCTGTTAGGGTCGTTGAAAGAAAGGTCTTGGAAACATATCCTACCGTACATCATTTAGTTTCTACCATTGAGGGATACCTGCACGAACGGTATGATTTGATAGATTTACTCAAAGCTACATTTCCCGGCGGTTCTATCACTGGTGCGCCAAAGATTCGTTCTATGCAGATCATTGATGAACTCGAACCTATCCAACGAGGCGTTTACACAGGGGCCATAGGTTATATAGGATTTAACGGAGATACTGACCTGAACATTGCCATTCGCACCTTCGTCATGAAGGATAAAACGGTGTACTTCCATGTTGGAAGCGGTATTGTAGCTGATTCAAATGAAGAAGAGGAATACGAAGAGACGCTGCACAAGGCAAAGGGACTTATAGACACATTAAAAATGTGCAATTTGCGATAAAAAGAGTAAATTATATGAAACAACAATGGCGTGTTTCTTCATTGGTTCAATTTTGTAAAGTGAACCAAATATTTTGATTCAGTCTGCAAGACTGAACCAGCGTGGGATTCATTAAAAGTATGTATTACTTTATCTTTTTAATTGATAAAATTGTTAAAGAAACATTAGGATACTTAAGCACCTTTGACAGAGGGTTTCTTTACGGAGACGGCATCTTTGAGACTTTAAGAACTTATAATAAAAAACCCTTCCAGCTCGAAGACCACATTGCGCGCCTTTCAAATTCAGCGAAATATTTTGATATTCCATTTAGTTACACATATAAGCAACTACAAAAGATTATTAATCAACTCCTCGACAAAAACAACTTAAAGGATGCCTATATTCGGATGACATTATCCCGTGGATACGGAGGCAATGGACTCATTCCTACGGGTGTATGTAATCCTACATTTGTAATCCACACAAAACCGCTTGCTGTTTATCCAGCATCATTGTATACAACAGGCGTATCGCTTATTACTTCCCCGATTCGCAGGAGCACCACATGTCCACTTTTAAGACATAAAACACTAAACTTTTTGGCTAATTACCTTATTAAAAAAGAGGCAGTTGATAAGGGCGTTCACGATACACTAATCCTGAACACAGACAACCATGTTGCTGAATGCACTGTAAGCAACATTTTTATCGTTGAGAAGAACACTGTCATTACACCATCCTTAAACACTAACATCCTGCCTGGCATTACACGGAAGGTTATCCTGGAATTATGTAAGGAAAATGGTATTCATGCCTCAGAAGAACTTTTCGGCTTAAACAGGGTTATTGGCGCAGACGAGGTTTTTATTACCAATTCACTTATGGAGGTTATGCCCGTCTCAAGGATTGACGGACAGAATATAGGCAGGTATATACCAGGCGACACAACAAGACTTTTACATGATAAATACAAGACGTTAACACATTAGTACCTTCATAAATCCTGTACTCATGTAAATAGAGAAATGCTATCAGCAATGCTTGACATTACAGGCATAAATGAATATATTGATTAATATAATTTTTAAATAGCAAGTTTAACTCAAGGAAAGGAATAGGCTGTGTGGGATTATTCTGAGAAGGTTAAAGACCATTTTTTTCATCCCAGAAATGTAGGCGATATTGAGAATCCAGACGCAGTAGGCGAAGTTGGCAGCTTAGCCTGCGGCGATGCCTTAAAATTAATGCTGAAACTGGATAAATCAGAGCGTATTGTTGATGTAAAATTCAAGACGTTTGGGTGTGGAAGCGCTATTGCCTCTGCAAGTGCCCTGACTGAGATGGTCAAAGGAAAGACGTTAGCAGAGGCGGCTAAGATTACCGATAATGATATCGCAGAATATCTGAATGGACTACCAGAACAAAAGATGCATTGCTCTGTGATGGGTCGCGAGGCACTGGAAGCAGCTATCGCAAATTACCGAGGATTAAAAATAGAAAAACCAGTGGATGAAGGAATAATCGTTTGCAAGTGTTTTGGCGTAACGGATAATAAAATTGCCCATGAGATTAGAGAACACAAATTGACTACGATTGAACAGGTTACAAATTACTGTAAAGCTGGCGGCGGTTGCCGCTCCTGTCACCCTCAAATTCAGGCAATTATAGACGAGATATGGCAGAAAGAAAAGGAAAAAGTAATGATCGAAAAGGCCAGGAAACCTGCTAAAAAGCTGACAAATATTCAGAAAATGAAGCTGATACAAGAAACAATAGAAAGGGATATTCGACCAGCCCTTCAATCAGACGGCGGTGATATCGAATTATTTGATGTTGACGGCGATCGGGTTATGGTTTCCTTCAGGGGAAGTTGTGTGGAATGCCCCAGTTCAAAGGTTACTTTGAAATCCACTGTAGAGGCTAAACTAAGAGAGTTCGTGACAGATACTCTTATCGTTGAGGAGGTGGCATCATGAAGGTTGTATACACAGATAATAACGCTACAACGATGGTTGCGCCTGAGGTTGTAGAAGCCATGTTGCCATATTTCAGAGAATATTACGGGAATCCTTCGAGTATGCACACTTTTGGCGGTCAGGTAGCTAAGAAGATTGATACTGCAAGACAACAGGTGGCAGAGCTTATCGGGGCGAATCCTGAGGAGATTGTGTTTACAAGTTGTGGCACGGAAAGTGACAACGCTGCAATTTGGGGAATACTTCGGGCAAATCCGCATAAGAGGCACATTGTAACTTCAAGGGTAGAACATCCAGCCGTTTATAACCTGTGCAAGTATCTGGCTCAAAGTGGTTACCATGTAACAGAATTGGGTGTGGATAGTAATGGAATGCTTAATCTGAATGAATTAGCTGATGCGGTAAGGGAAGACACTGCAATTGTGTCAATTATGTACGCAAACAATGAGACAGGCGTGATTTTCCCAATTGAAGAGATTGGCAGTATAGTAAAACAAAAAGGTTCTATTCTACATACTGATGCAGTTCAGGCTGTAGGGAAAATACCTTTAGATCTTTCAAAAAGTACGATAGATTTATTGACCCTGTCCGGGCATAAATTACATGCCCCTAAAGGAGTTGGCGCATTGTTTGTCAGGAAGGGAATTACGTTTTCGCCTTTTATCATCGGAGGGCATCAGGAAAAGAATCGACGCGGCGGTACGGAAAATGTTCCTTCCATTATCGGGCTTGGCAAGGCATGTGAATTAGCAAAGAAATTTATGAGCGAGGAAAATACACGGGTAAAACAACTGAGGGACAAGTTGGAGAATGAAATGCTGAAAAGAGCGCCAGATCCCAGAGTGAATGGACATAGAACACAGCGCCTTCCAAACACGACTAATTTGAGTTTTGAGTTTGTGGAAGGAGAGGCTATTCTGTTGCTATTAAACGAAAAGGGAATTTGCGCTTCGTCAGGTTCCGCCTGCACTTCAGGCTCATTGGAACCATCTCATGTACTCAGGGCAATGGGGGTTCCTTTTACAGCAGTACATGGTTCTATAAGGCTAAGTTTAAGCCGGTATAATACTATGGATGACGTTGATTACATAATCGAACACCTTCCGCCTATCCTCAGAAGGTTAAGGGAAATATCGCCTTATGGAAGGGAAACAAAGGTAAAGGAACAAACCGAGCGGATATCGGCAAGGGCATGAAAACAAGAAAATTAAAATCCAAAAATAAGGAATACCGCAATTTTAATATTTTATTTTTGATTTTCCCACGGCGGGTTCAGGTTGCAAATCTGAACCCGTCATAAATTATTTTTCAGATGACTTTATAATAACATATCGGGAAAATTCTCCTCTTTTTACCAGCATGAGAATGCCTTTTTCCTTATCTCCCTCACTTAATGCTTTTTTGAATTCTGTTACATTTGCGATTTTTTTCCTGTTTACCTCTTTAATGAGATCACCCTCTCTTATGTCAGACATGGCTGCAGGACTTTCAGGCTGGATCTCGGTGACTATTACTCCACTGTTTTCTTCAATACCCATGCTCTTTGCAAGTTCTTTTGTAAGATTTTGAACAGTCATTCCAAAGTCTTTCCCGGCTGGCACCACACCCGGTCCCGCAGCAAATAAGTCTGATGGTTGTTCGCCGATCTTGACTATTAATTCTTTCTCCTTACCATCTCTTAAAACTTTTACCTTTGCTTTTTTACCAACTTCGGTTTGAGCAACTGAATTACGGAGATGATTGACATCTCTGATGGATTTTCCGTCGTACTCAATCACAATATCGCCACGTTCAAAACCGGCTTCTTTTGCAGGAGAATTCTCCTGAATATCGCTGACAAGGACGCCTTCTGTAACGGTAACATTAAATGATTTTGCTAAAGCAGGATCAATATCCTGAATAACAACTCCCAACCAACCTCGAGTTACCTTGCCTTTTTCCACAAGGTCTCTCATAATAGTTTTTACCATATTAATTGGAATGGCAAATCCTACACCCTGATAACCGCCGCTTCTTGTATATATAGCTGTATTGATACCAATAATCTCCCCTCGTATATTAACCAGAGGACCTCCGCTATTACCTGGATTAATGGCCGCATCCGTCTGAATCAAATCTTCATATTGTGCAACACCCACATTTGCCCTTCCTGTGGCACTGATAACACCAATAGAAACTGTTTGTGATAAACCAAAAGGATTCCCAATGGCAATAGCCCATTGCCCAACCCGAATAGTGTCTGAATCACCCAATTTTGCGGAAGGCAGGTTCTTCCCTTCTATCTTTACCACTGCAACATCTGTTTGGGGATCGGTACCAACGACCTTTCCGTCAAATTCTCTTCTATCCCCTAATGTAACTTTCAATTCGTCTGCATCTTCCACCACATGATTATTCGTTATTATATATCCTTTTTCAGTATCAATGATCACCCCAGAACCAAGTCCTTGTATCTTATATTCACCTTCAGGAAAACGCGGTTTAAAAAACTTATCAAAAAAATCATCTCCAAAGAATTCCCTGAAGTCGCGGAACTGGTCGTACCCCTCTTCTTCATCAGGGCCTTGTCTTGGTTGAGAATGATATCGGTCATGTGGCGCTTCTTGCTTTTGCTTCCGTTGACCGTGTTTGAACGTCTTCACAGAAGTAATAGAAACAACGGCAGGCTTAACCTGGTCAACCACCTGTTCAAACACTTTTTCGAAATTCAGCGCTGTAGCCAAATTATCAGAATCAGTTGTCTGTTTATTATTAGAAGCGCATAACGACGTTTCATGGGATGAAAAAATACTAATTCCAACGCAAAAGACAAAAGCTAAAAGAGAACCAAGATAATACTTTCCTGATTTGATAAACATTTATAAAACTCCTTCAATTTAAATTTTAAATTCTTATCGGATTTTCCGCATTCTATTCTGGATATAAATTTTTGTCAATATAAATCAAAAGCAACCCTTCCTTTCTATAATGCTTGCATTCTTTCTTCGGCATTGATAGAATATTTTAGATAATTACTGAATTATTCTTAAATACACACTCTTGTCATATCACAATAGCGTCGCATTAAATCTTGAAATCTTGAACACGTTCATCTTAAACGAATTGCTCTATTTTAACAGGAATTGATAATTATTTGTTCCATAGAAATATTTAAATAAAGGAAAGTTATGAATTGGAAAAAGGTACATATATCGGTTATTGCAGGAATTATAGGAACGCTTTTATGCGTACATGGAAAGATATTTTCGTCGGACGTGTTTTTCGCCCCTCAGGAGATAAAAGGTCAGATTCTGCATGCGATTGAAGAGTGCAAAGAGTCTATTGATATTGCGGTATTGGATATTACCTCAAATGACATTCTAAATGCCCTTACTAAGGCAAAAAGTCGTGGTGTACATGTTAGGATTGTAGTTGATAGGAAACGCGCCTTAATAAAAGGTCCGTTGTCAATTTCTTACGAGAATAAAGAGTTCGAAATAAAGGTAGTGGTTCAAAAAGGGCTTATGCATAATAATTTTGCCATTTTTGATTGTAAATTGCTAACAACCGGATCATATTATTGGATTGAAAATGCTGCCAGGTTTAATCGCGATAATGCTATTTTTACAGACGAAGCAAAGTTGTTGGTAAAGTATCAAAGGGAATTTGACCGTCTATTTCACGAGGGAATAACACCGGATATCAAACTAGTTACTTATAAAAAGAGAGAAGCCGCTCCTATTGCAGAAGAGAAATTTGAAAGGGTCGAAGAAAAACCAGCAGTGATTCCCGGTGTCACCACCATTGAAAAACAGATTATTGCTTCAAATTATGGGATTGTTATAAAAGAAACTTCTGACGGTTATATCAACATGAACTTTGAAGAGTTTAATAATGTCTTTGGAGTGGCAAGCGATTTGTCAGATGAGCAAAAAGAGTCCTTGTGGTATCACTGTGTGGGTAAAAAAGTTAAGTGGCACGGGAAAGTTACTTATATTGGTTGGGGACTAGTAACAGGGTGGATGCTTGGTGTAAACCACGGCGATACCAGTGTTGAGATAAAGCTAAACCCTGCCAACAAGGCTAATTTTTCTAATGTAAAATATGGCAATACTGTTACATACTCTGGGAAGCTAGATTCGCGGGTGACGAGGGTATTCCCATATAAACTCGAAGATGGAAATGTGCTTGAAATTGAAAATACACGCCCTACGCCATTAAGCGACAAAGAATTACTCGAAAACGATACCGTACCTGTTTCGCAGGGGCCTAAAAAAATATTACTGGTGGAGTCTTTTGAGGATATAGACAATATTTTTGGTAGTGGAAGCAAGTTGCCGGATGCTCAAAAGGACGAGGAGTGGGAAAAATATAAAGGGAAATACGTTAGTTGGTCGGGACAAATTGCCTATAAAAATTTAAACGTTGCTTCCGGCTTGCGAATAGGGATGATGCAAAATGAACGGCTCTCTGTGGAGTTAAAAGTAGGTTTGGCAAAAAAGAATAAGGTCTTAAATTTTCAGGATGGCGAAACCGTACTTTACTCAGGAAAACTTATTGAAAGATGTGGAAATCATTCTCCCTATGTATTAGAAGACGGCAACTTCGTAACCGTTAAATAGTCGTACATATCGAAATTAAAAAAATATTACTTAACATTTTAAAGGGGTTCTCCAGTTGTATTTCGCTTAAAGCGAGAGGAGGCAGCCATGACAAAAGTTATGATGGCTATATCGAGTGTTGTTTTTATTATACTCGTAGGATTGAGAAGTATCTTATTTGCCGCAGAAAGTTATGAGACGGCTTTTAACGAAGGGAATGTTCTCATCCGTAAGCAGATGTACCAGGAAGCTCTTGGTGCCTATGAAAATGCCATTCGGCTAAAACCCGACGCCTTTGAATCCTGGTACAATAAGGCAGTTGTGCTTGATTACTTAGGCAAATACTTTGAGGCAATTGATTCTTTTGATAAGGCTATCCAATACAAGCCTGATTACTATGAGGCATGGTACATGAAGGGAAGGTCTCTGGATCATACAGGTAAGTATGAAGAGGCTATTAAAGCATTTGATAAGGCGCTTGAAATAAAACCTGACCATATTACAACTTTATACAATAAAGGAAATGTACTCGATCATGTCGGTAACATTGATGCAGCAATTGAAACCTACGACCGCATTATAAAAATAAAACCAGATGCGTATGAGGCATGGAATAATAAAGGACTTACGTTGGCAAGAGTTCCTGATAGGCGAAATGAGGCAATAGAAGCATACGATAAGGCAATTGCGATCAATCCGAAATATTACGAGGCGTGGATTAACAAGGGCAACTGTTTTGTAAGAATACGTAAATACAAGGAAGCTGTTGATGCCTATGATAAAGCAATTGAAATAAAACCTACCGAACATGCGGCATGGGCGGATAAGGGATTTACCCTTGCTGATCTTGGGAAACATGAAGGGGCCGTTAACGCATTCAATAAAGCCATTGAACTGAAACCTGATTCATACGCGGCATGGAATGGGAAAGGGCTTGCCCTTGATGCTCTGGGACGGTACGAAGAAGCCCTTACTGCATACGAGAAGACCATTGAGATACAGCCTGATTCTTACGGGGCATGGACAAACAAGGGACTTACATTGGCCCGCCTCGGAAAACATGCAGAAGCAGTAGTGGCTTATGAAAAGGCATTACAGATACAGCCTGATTCTTATGAAACCCTAACAAATAAAGGGGGTGAACTGTTTCAGCTTGGAAAGTATGAAGAGGCTATAAAAGCATTTGACGGCGCTATAAAGCTAAGACCAGATTACCCACAGGTGTGGAATGGCAAAGGGTGGGTTCTTTTGCGGTTGGGAAAGTTTATGGAGGCTGTGAAGTCTTTTGACAAGGTATCACAGATAATTTCAGATGAAGAAGCCGCCAACATACCTCGGCAGGCAAAGATTAAGTATGAAGCGCTCAGTAATAAGGGACTTGCCTTAATACAACTTCAAAATTACGAAGAGGCAGTAAAGGCATTTGACAAGGCAATAAATATAAAGTCAGACGTTTTTAGTCTGTGGATAAATAAAGGACTTGCCCTTGTACAGTTAATGAAATTTCAGGAATCGTTGGACGCCTTCAGCAAGGCTACGACACTAAGTGGCAACGTGCACGAGGCGTGGAATTATAAGGGATATGTTTTTGAGGAAATGGGAAAACAACAGGAGGCGCTTGATGCCTATGACAAGGCAATCCAGATTAAACCAGATTTTGTTGGAGCGCTAAATAACAAAGGGCTCTTGTTAGATGCTACGGGAAAACATAAAGAGGCTATAGAAACTTACGATAAGGCTTTAAAGATAAAACCTGATTTTGATGCAGTATGGTTTAATAAAGCGTGTGCACATGCTTTGCTTTCAAGCAGGGACGATGCTATGAGTTCACTAAAGAAAGCCATTGAATTAAATCCGAGATACAAAAGTATTGCAAAAAATACTCCCGATTTTTCAGAACTTAAAGGGAGCGCCGATTTTGAGAAAATTATAGGCGAATAGAAACTTCCATTTTAAAACCGCCTAACATTACAGATTATAATCACCAAATACAAATATCTATGAAATCTGTATTTCCCGCAGCTGCTTCCAAGCACTCTCTTGAAAAGTTAATTTTAAAATTTTCTTTGTGTTACAAGTGACTTTTACCTTGTTATCAATACATATTCCAACAACCCAAATAGGTTGATCATTCATCACAATCACCGGGATTGTGTCTCGTTCCTTTACTGGAATTTTCTTATCAATAAAGAGGTCTTTAAGTTTTTTATGACCTTGCACACCCAAAGGCGAAATTGCATCTCCGTCTTTGCGTAATCTTACTGCAAGGGGCATTGTAATGCTTTGCAGGTCAAAGATTTCTTCATTTATTGTTTTGGTTTTTTTATACGTCTCCAACGATAGCTCCCGAATATCTAAGATTTCAGATATCAGTTGTCCCAAGGGGTAAACAGTAGTTATTCCTGGGATTTGGAGCGTGGTTTCAGATAATATCTGTCCCTGAATACTATCAGATGATGGCATGCACGATCTGGATAGAGTACCTTTTTTAAAATAAAGCATACCGTGCTCATGCCACAAATAAAGTTTGCCAGGCAATTGGAAATGCCGTCCTTTCCCTCTCTTTGTTATCTCATCAAATATCTTTGTATAATGTTCATATTTAATCTCTTTTAAGGATATCTGCATTACATTCAATATTTCTTGAAATACTAACTGTTGTAATATTTTTGGTTGTTTTGTCAAAAAATGGGTGTTGATTGTATATGAATCTTCTGAGCTTTCTATAGTGGAATCTTTTAGAATCCTTTCTGCTTCTAAAGATAAATATTCATTATTCGCATTTAAGATTTGACATAGTTGTACGATAGAATTTTTGATATTTGGGTTATATTGTTTCTCTAATAATGGGATTAGTTCCAGTCGAATCTTGTTTCTAAGGTACGTTGTTTCATAATTGGACTCATCTGTTCTGTAGTTTATTTGCTTTTTCCTGAGATATTCGATAATTTCCCTTCTCCATGTGAAAAGGAGAGGACGGACAACCTGTATAGAGGAACCCGCAACTAATGGACGGTTTATGGGAATTCCTCCAAGCCCCATTAATCCGGTCCCTCGGATTATCCGATGAATAACTGTTTCGGCGTTGTCGTCCGCAGTATGGCCGAGCGCCACAATAGCAACATTATGCCTTTGCGACAATTCTCCAAAATATTTGTATCTTTCTATACGGGCAGTTTCTTCAATTGAACGCTTAGTTTGATTTGCAATTTCTTGAACATTTACACTTTTTAATAAGAAAGGAAGAGAAAGGTCTTTTGACAAATTCTGGACAAATTGTGCATCCTTTTCTGAAGATTTTCCGCGAAGTTGATGGTTAAGATGTGCAACAAATAAGCGCAAATGAAGGTTTTTAGCTAAATTAATGGAATACAGGATTTTTAGAAGGGCTACGGAATCAGGACCACCAGATACTCCAATAATAATGGAATCATTGGGTTTAATAAGATTATATTTGTTTATAGTGTTAAAGACCGCAAATGGTAGTTTGTCTAATCGCATAATTTAATGTATGGGAATTTCAAAGTTTCGTAATACCTGTGTCACTCCTGCGGAAGCAGGAATCCATAGCCATAATAACTATTTCTGGATTCCCGCTTGCGCGGGAAAGACAGGAGAAAAATAGTTGCTGCCGAAGACAGCCTAATTAAAATATATCTATTTAGTTTAAGTAAATCAAGTTTAGAAATAGTTTGACTTTAGTTTCTGGGTTCGTAAAATGAACGATAAGCAGCGGGGTAAATAGTTTTTAGTTGCGACTTTCACCAAAATATTTGATATTGTATGAACAAAAAGTACCAACTGTATTTTTTAATGATAGTTCTTGTCTGCATTGGTGCTGTATGCAATAGCTTTGATGCAGTGTGTCAAGGCGAGCAAAAGAGAAATAAGGTAACAGCCATAAATGTAGCTGGAATTGAATTAAAAGTAGAGCTGGCAACAACTACCGAAGAACAAATTTTAGGTTTGATGTACCGAGACAAACTGGAAGATAAAGGTGGCATGTTGTTTGTTTTTCCAAAAGAACAGACTCTCTCTTTTTGGATGAAGGATACACGTATACCCCTTTCAATAGCCTTTATTAAGGCTGATGGTCGAATTATACAAATAGAATCAATGAAGCCGTATAGCCTAGATAGTCATGTTTCAAAAGAAAAGGTCAAATACGCTTTAGAGATGAATGACGGATGGTTCAGGGTGCATAATGTAAAAGAGGGCGACATCATAAAGATACCATTAACAATTGGTAAAAATGAATTCATGGAAACTGAAAAATAAATAATATACATTCTTTAAGGATACGGTAAAACACTTATGACACGGTCAACCAGCATTATTAACGAAAAAGACGGTTCCGAAATGGTTCTTGTGCCAGCGGGTAATTTTATCATGGGTGAGGAACGAAAAACTGTGCATGTTGACGCCTTCTATATTGATAAGTTTCCGACAACCAATTTTCAGTATAAAAAGCTTATTGATACCACTGGAGCTAAAGAGCCTTTTTATTGGGATGATGAACGATTCAATAAACCATTACAACCTGTCGTGGGTGTTAGCTGGCATGATGCAGTTGCCTATGCAAGGTGGGCTGGCAAAAGACTTCCTAATGAATTAGAGTGGGAAAAAGCAGCGCGAGGTATTGATGGCAGAGAATATCCATGGGGAAATGCACAACCAGATAATACAAAGGCTGTATATAATTTAGATCCGAACACAGGCGCTCCAGTGCCAATTGGCAATCGAAAAGATGGCGCAAGTCCCTTTGGTTGTTTTGATATGGCTGGAAATGTCTGGGAGTGGTGCGAAGATTGGTACGAAGAAGGAAAATTCCGTGTAGTCAGAGGAGGGTCATGGGTAAACCACCATTATATTCTCAGAAGTGCATATCGAAGTTGCAGTTACCCCGAAGGCAAAGATAACAATGTCGGTTTTCGCTGCGTAAAAGATGTAAAATAATTATCAAAGCAAATCCTAAGCTGCTGCGAAAGCATTGACTATCTTTTCTTTATACCTAAGGCATTTAGCGAGAGCTGAATATTATATTTCCCATCAAACTTAAATTCTTCATCAAAGACCTTTTTAAGATCACAAGTATTTTTAAAGTCTTCTCTAGAATCTGTTTCTGTCTTCCCCATAAGACCACTTTCCACCAAATTGAAAACAATGTTACCAAAATCTGCATCCTGTTTTACACCCCATTGTTCAAATACAGTTAATGCCATAAAACCAAACTGCTTTATGGCATATTGTCTAAGTCCTTCCATGAGTTGTTTTCCGGTTACGTGTCGTTCCAGTTCGTTTGTTTTACGTTGATTTTTACCAAGGATATTTGTGGTATAGTCAAGCGCCTCAAATACAAATTGATAAGCTTGCGGAAGATAACGAGGGTCTTTTTTTATAATTTCTTTTATTTTATTCCACGTCTTTGCCATATAATTTATCTCCAACTGTTGACAATATTTTATATTCTTAAACTGCCCCCTCACCCCCTTTGCTAAGGGGGAATAGTTCCCTCCCCGCAGGGGATTAAGGGGTGGGACATAAGAAATTGAAAATTCCTTACGCTAAATTTAACTTATGGCTTCAATTGAATGGATTCTGTATGCTCAATTCTTGGGAATAAAGGCTTACCCTTTCGCACAACAGTGCCTTCCTTAAAACCTTGGTCAAATTCTAGACAGAGAGGTTGATTGTCCTCTATGATGCCAAGCTGTTTTTGAATTTCAACAGCAGTTTTTGGCATAAACGGATAGATTAGCACAGAAATATCTTTGATAGACCTAGCCAATGATCCAATAACCGCTGCAAGCTGTGGTTTTGCAGTACTTGTTTTAGCTAACTGCCATGGTTTCTTTTCTTCTATGAATTTGTTGGCACGGTTTATAAATTCCCAGATAATCTCAAGCGCTCTGCTAAATTGGAGTTCCTCCATTTCGTGAACTATTTTATCATGGGTGACTTGTGACGATTTTCTCAATTCACCCTCTGTACAAGCAACCTCTGGGATAACTCCATTAAAATATTTTTCTATCATTGTTAGTGTGCGTTGTAGCAGGTTGCCAAGGTCATTACCAAGGTCAAAATTTATTCTTTGGATAAGGGCGCTATAGGAAAAATTCCCATCTAAACCAAAAGGGACTTCCCTGAGCAAAAAATATCTGTAGGCATCTATACCATAAGATTGAATAATACTCGTTGGGTCTATTGCATTTCCAAGGGATTTCGAAATTTTTTGTCCTTCAATAGTCCACCAGCCATGTGCAAACACTTTTGAAGGTAAATCTATTTTCAAAGACATAAGTATGGCAGGCCAGATAACGCCATGAAACCATAAGATTTCTTTCCCAATAATGTGGACACTTGCAGGCCAGTATATTTTAAATTTTTGCATGTCATCATCATAACCTAAGGCAGTAATATAGTTCAGCAGGGCATCAATCCAGACATAAATGGTATGAGTTGCATCCATTGGGACTTGAATGCCCCATTCCACAGCTGAACGGCTTACGCTGATATCTTCTACATGGAATTTTAATCTATGCAATAATTCATTTCTTCTTGATTCAGGTTGTATAAAATGTGGATGTTTATCATAATATTCAAGAAGGCTTTTCTGATATTTTGATAATCTGAAAAAATAATTTTTTTCCTTTACCTTTTCAACAGCTCGTTTACATTCCGGGCATTTCTTTTCTTCAAGCTGTGATTCAATCCAGAAACTTTCGCAGGGAATACAGTACCAACCTTCATAATCTCCAAGATAAATATCGCCCTTTTCAAAGATTTGTTGAAAGATTTTTTTAACACGACGGCAGTGTCGTTCATCTGTCGTTCGTATGAAATCATCATTGGAAATGTTGAGGTTTGTCCATAAAGTCTTGAATTTATCTGCCACAGAATTAGCAAATTCTATTGGGGTCTTATTACAAGACTGTGCCGCTTTTTGGATTTTTTGTCCATGTTCATCCGTTCCCGTCAGGAAAAAGACATCAAACCCTTTGGTTCTTTTATACCGAGCTAATACGTCTGCGGCAATTGTTGTATATGAATGCCCTATATGCGGCACATCGTTGACATAATAAATGGGCGTTGTAAGATAAAAGGTGCGCTTATTCAAGACCGCAACCCTTTTCTTCGCAATGCCGATCGCACGTTGTCTCTTTTTGCTGTAGTGGTTCTCTTACTTTATCCAGAATATCGTGGACTGATATATTTACGTTACCCTGATTTTCCAACTCAATGGTAACTTGCTGCTGTAAAACGTCATAATTAATGACTTCTCCAGTTCCTCTCGCCGTTCTGACAATAGTCCCTTTTCTTGGCATTGTATATTTTAACTCTTCATAAACTTTATCTTCGTAACGCAGACAACACATAAGTCGTCCGCATCTTCCGGAGATCTTAGATGGGTCTAATGTAGCTTTCTGATTCTTTGCCATTTTCATAGTGACAGGTTCAAGATTTTTAAGATATGCTCTGCAACACAGTTCCCGTCCACAGTGCTCATAGTCTGCCAAAAGCCTGGCTTCATCACGTACACCGATTTGTTTCATTTCTATGCGCGCCTGGTATTCTTTTGCCAGGTCTTTTACAAGTTCTCTAAAATCAACCCGCCCGTTGGCCAGGAAATAGAAGATGATTTTTTTGGTACCAAATAAGTGTTCGATGCTGGCCAACTTCATGAGGAGTTTATGTTCCTTTATCTTTTTTTGACAAAATTTGAATTCCATGGGAATCATTTCGTCAGTTATCTTTTTTTGTTTTTCTTTATCTTCAACGGTAGCTTTACGTAAAATCTCACCAAGATTTTCAACCGGAGCATCATCGGGTATTTCTTGCACCTTGGCAACGATTTCACCAAATTCTACACCACGACTGGAACGGACTATGACTTGATCACCCTTTTTTAACGAATTAAATGCGGCAAAAAAATCAGATGTGCTTTTTAAGACACCGTATCGAACAGTTAGAATTTGTCGCATGAAGGTATTTTTTATAGATGAGATAAATACTACTGCCTTAATAAATTAAATACTTAATTATCATATCAATTATGTTATATCTTGTCAAGTTTTCACGCTTTTATGGTAAATTGACATAGAATACCTATCCATATTAATTTACATGTATTTATAAAACAATAAGCGAGTAATTTAATAGGCTCAGAAAGGTTATGTAACAATCTTTAATGATGATAATCACGCTCTGATCGAAATGACAACCTCGCATGTATCTTTTTTCCAGTTTTTTTATTGTAATCACGTGTACTAGCTTAAAAGGGATTATCACTTGCATTGTTTATTTAAAATATGATACTATTCTCAATAATCAAACCAATAGTTATTAAATCTTTTGTAATATCATTTTCACAAATTGTAACGGAAATTAAGTAACCTTCCAATTCCTTACGTGTTGAGTTGAAGGTAGTTTATTTCTGGTTTGGACAATGAGGCTGGCAATGGAAAAGTTTTTTGCGGCTTTATCTATAGCGATTATTTTAACAGCACTAACGTTCCCAAAAATATTTGGAAATATTATATACGCACAAGATTCGT
>MHXP01000215.1 GCA_001824485.1 Planctomycetes bacterium GWA2_39_15
TGAACTGAAGGACAGCTTAATCCGTGATGTCACGCACGAACTGAAGACGCCTGTCGCTAAGATAGAGATGGCTATTGACATGTTTGACCGTTCTATTAAGACGGGAAATGTAAATGCACTGGGAAGTGGTTCTAAGATTCATGAAATTCTAAGAAATAATACAAATCGTTTAAAAAATACAATTAAAAACATACTCGATATATCCAAATTAGAATCTGGAATGGAACCGCTAAAATTATCCGATATTCCACTCATTGAATTAGTAACACAGATTGTTAACGAACATAAGGATACTGCAAGCACCAAAAAAATAGCCCTTATGTCCCAGTTACCTTCCAATATTCCCATTATTAAGGCAGATCGAGACAAGATATATCATTTGATAACCCATCTGGTAGATAATGCTATAAAGTTTACTGAACAAGGGAAAATTAACATCATTGCCAATGTATTAACAGATTCAGTGGAGGTAACTATCGAAGATACAGGCAAAGGATTAGACGAAAAGACAAGAGAACTTGTATTTGAAAAGTTTTATAAGGAATCGTCCTCCACGCTTGGACCAGGAATTGGTCTTGCCATATGCAAAAATATAGTACAATTGCATAAAGGAAATATCTGGGTAGAGTCTGAAGGGAAGGGGAAAGGATCACGTTTTAAATTTACACTACCAATAATCACAGATAGAAAGAGTAGTAAATAAAAAATCGAATAAATATACAATAATCTTTTCAAAGGAGTTGAAGAGAAATGAAAGAATTATTAATTGTAGAAGATGATTTAGAGATGCAGGAATTTTATAAGGACATGTTACAAGGAGAGCAATTTACGGTTACAATCGTTTCAAACGGAGAAGAAGGTATCAAAAAGATAAAAGAAAAAAAATATGACATAGTAATATTAGATATCTTGATGGAAGGAATGACAGGAGATAGACTTTTTGCCTTACTGAGAAGGGATATCCGATACAAGGAAGTGCCTGTCATCATGGCCTCTGCATTAGATGAGAAGACTTATAGATGTTTCCAGGCACTAGGAAACGTCTCGTTTTTAGAAAAACCGTTTAATAAAGAGAAACTCTTAGGTGAGATAACTAAGAGACTCGAAGGTCATAAATAAATTTTTATAGTAGAGACGCATTGCAATGCGTCTTTACTATACACATTATTCTACCTCTTTTTCAAGTTTTTCGATCAGTTCTTTAATAACCTTTGTTGCCAATTCTATTTCGTCATTGTATGATGCGCTCTCATTCGCTTCAATAGACCATAAAATCTTTCCATTTTTTGTATCAATACATTCTGCTGTAAAAGACACATGCCCACGTTCATAAACAGGCATATTCACTAATCCGAATTTATATATTTTCCCAATGACCACGGCATCCACTTTTAATATCCTTCTTACTGCAGCATAATCTTTAAATTCTACCAGTTCAGACTCCTTGGCACCACAAGTCCTTACCCTATCCTTGACCTCTGAACGCCTTAAAACTCTAATTTTACCCCATCCTGACAACTCATTTGTCATCATATCCGCAAGCATTCCGCCTGCGTCTGGGTTTTTGATTACTTTCACAAAAATCCCCTTTACCTTTTCTCCTTGCATACGTTCATCATCAAAACGCATAACGGCGAGAGTTTTTATATTACGATAATAATCATCTGACTCTATGTTTATTGTATTACTGGAGATCGTCTTACATCCTGTGATACATAATACGGCTAATAATAGCGTAAACAACACGATTCTTACGTTCACGAGCATTCCTCTAAAAAAGTCATTGTTCAGAAATATTTTTAATTCACCCTTTTTGTCCAAAAGCTTATAGGAATTCAATCAATTGTTTCTTTTTTTGTACAAAAGGCTTTTAATTTATCTATTGAAAAAGTATTGATTACATTCTTTGCTTCCAGCCACCCTCTGCGTGCAATTCCCACCCCCAATTCAATCATCCACATTTGATCAAGATGATGGGCATCCGTACTAATTGCAATCATAACACCTGCCTCTTTTGCCTTTTTGCAGTATAAATCACTTAAATCGAGTCGGTCATAATAGCAATTAATCTCAAGCGCAGTACCTGTTTCAGCACAAACCGCAATAACTTTATCCAGATCAACCTCGTACCCCTCGCGTTTACTGATCAAACGACCAGTGGGGTGGGCAATTATATTCACATAAGGATTACGAATTGCGGCAAGCATTCGCTCTGTAATCTTCTCCTTCCCCTGTTTAAATCCGCTATGAATGGAAGCAACAACAACATCTAATTTTTCTAACAACTTGTCAGGAAAATCCAGCGATCCATCTGTCTTAATATCCACTTCCGTGGCCTTAAGCAATGTAAATCCTTTAAATTTTTTATTAAGTTTGTCTATCGCTTCAATCTCTTCAAGCAGTTCTTCGTCCTTCAGTCCACCAGCTACATGAAGTGATTTTGAGTGGTCCGAAACTGCAAGGTATTTATATCCCATCTTGATAGCATGCTCAGCCATCTCTTCAAAAGCAGGCGTACCATCACTCCAATTAGAGTGATTGTGGAGGTCTCCTTTTATATCTGAAAGTTCGATGAGCTTGGGCAATTTCCCTTCCTGGGCAGCTTCTATTTCTCCCCTATTTTCTCGTAACTCAGGTGGTATCCAATCCATACCCAATGCTTTGTAAATTTCCTCTTCTAGTCGGCCTCCAATCTTTCTTTCTCCTTTAAAAATACCATATTCACTAATCTTCAGTCCATTTTTTTTAGCGATCTCGCGAAGGTGGATATTGTGTTCCTTTGATCCAGTAAAGTACTGCAACGCCGCACCAAATTCGTCTTCAAGAACCACCCGTAAGTCCACCTGTACACCTTCCTCTACCCTCACACTACCTTTGGTATCTCCTGCCGCTAATACCTGTGTTACTCCTCGCATATTCACAAAAGACTTTACAATATTTTTACCATCTATACCTGTAGCAAGAATGTCTATGTCTCCAATAGTTTCCTTCATCCTGCGTAATGAGCCTGCTGCCTGAATATCTTTGATCTGCGGATTATGCCTTAATTCTTCTATAATTCTCTTTACAACGGGATACGCCATACCAATTGATATACGCTGTTGACTCGTCTTAAATAGCTCAATCCCCTTAATAATGTTTTCAATCTTCTTGTCCCCAATTCCAAACAGTCCTTTTAATTTACCTTCTTGTATAGCCTTTTCAAGGTCATTCAAACCAACAATACCCAATTCCTTATTTAACATTGCTACTGTTTTTGGACCCAGACCAGATATTTGCATAAGGGATACCGTTTCTTCTGAAACCCCCTTCATCACCTCTTCGTACTTTGACATCTTCCCTGTGTTAAGGTATTCAACGATCTTTTCAGCCGTACCTTTTCCTATGCCAGAAATATCTGTCAATTTTCCTGCCCTGGCAAGTTCTTCTACGTCTTCTGTTAAATCACCTATTACACGAGCAGCCTTTCGGTATGAATTTATGCGGAATGAGTTTTCCCCTTTGAGTTCCAGAACATCAGCAATCCGACCAAATAATGCCGCAATTTCGTGATTTTTCACATCAACAATCCTCATAAATATACTTATTTTTAGCCACGAATTTACACAAATAAGCACGAAAAGATTAAGGAGAAACTGGAGAAACGTAGAAGAAACAAATAAATCCCTTATTTATAGGCACTCGTGATTTATCAATTAAGTCCTCTTTTCTCCGTTCTCACCCTTTCTACTTTTTTTACAAAAACAGATTAATATTTCGTGTAAATCTGTATCCATTCATGGCTAATTTAATAAGGCATAGAACTGATACATCGGCACGTTTTAATTATTATATCAATGGCATGAAAACACTTCAAATTTTATTTATTGACATGAATAGGTTGGTTTTCGCATAATTTAAACGTTCATGAATTTTTATTAATCAAGCCACAAAGGCATAAAAATACTTATGTTATTAAAGTCTTTGTGACTTTGTGTCACTGTGGCAGAAATGATTACCACTAAAAAGGAGAGATTAAAGAATGGGAGAGCAGGTAATTGGTATTATCGGAGGTAGTGGTCTTTATAACATAGAAGGAATTAAGGATGTAAAAGCTGTATCAATTGATACACCCTTTGGTAAACCCTCCGATAGCTATATGGTAGGTATGTTAGAGGGACGAAAGGTAGCCTTCCTGCCACGACACGGCAGGGGTCACACGATTTTACCATCCGAACTCAACTTCAGGGCAAATATCTTTGGGATGAAGAAATTGGGTGTGGAACACATCATTGCCGTCAGTGCTGTCGGAAGTATGAAAGAAGAAATTAAACCATTAGATATTGTAATTCCAAACCAGTTCTTCGACAGGACACGGGGCAGGATTAGCACATTTTTTGGGGAAGGAATCGTGGGACATGTAAGTTTTGCTGATCCAGTATGTGAGGTACTCGCCAACACCTTATTTAATGCAGCCAAGTCGGTTGGTGTACATGTACATAAAGGCGGCACTTATCTATGTATGGAAGGTCCTTTATTCTCGACTCGCGCGGAGTCGAATGTTTACAGGCAATGGGGAGTCAGTATTATTGGCATGACTAACCTCCAGGAGGCCAAGCTTGCACGGGAGGCAGAAATATGTTACAGCACCCTTGCCATGGCTACCGACTATGATTGCTGGCATGTAAGCGAGAAAGCAGTAACACTAGAAATGATTATTAGCAACCTGAATAAAAATTCCGAAACGGCAAAACGAATCCTCAAGACTGCGATTCCAAAGATTGAACAAAAAAGAAAATGTGCTTGTGCAGCCGCATCACAAAATGCTATCGTGACAAATAAAGACCTGATTCCAGAAAGCACCAAAAAGAAGCTGGATGTTATATTTGGTAAGTATATAAGATAATTTTATTAATTATTTAAGCATGATTCCCGCTCCAAACCGCCCCGTCTCTCCTCTCTGATGACGGTATGAGAAGAAAATCGTATGGTTACAACACGTACATACCTCAGCAACTTCAATATTTTTCTCAGTGATACCCATTTCTACAAGTTGAATTTTATTTGCCTCCCACAAATCAAAATAACCCATACCACCTGAAGATTCCCTGATATATCTACCTTTGTTATGAAAAGACTTATCAATCTGAGCAATGACTTCAGTACCTACCTCATAGCAACAAGGACCTATAGAAGGGCCTATGCCCGCTAAAATATCCTTAGGCAAACAGTTGAATTCTTCCTTTAATACCTTCACAGTATTTTGAGCAACCATACGAATAGTTCCTTTCCATCCTGCATGAGCAACTCCGATTACTTTTTTCTTCATATCAAAAAATAAGATAGGAACACAATCAGCCTGGAGAACCATGAGGCAGATGTTTGGAATATCCGTTACCATAGCATCGGTTGCGCTTAGTGCTGTATCATAGTCAAATGCACCGCTTCCCCTCGAATCATCTGTAACGATTTTTACATTACAATCATGAACCTGTCTTGCCAGGGTAAAATTATGCAATGGAATTTCTAACGATTTAGCAAGCCTCTTGCGGTTCTTGAGTACTATATCTGGTTTGTCTCCAACATGTAATCCCAGGTTTAGAGAATCATACGGCGGGTTACTGAAACCGCCAATTCGGGTAGACACGAAATGGCAAATTTCCTCAAATTTAAAGAGATTTTGAAAAAACCACAACGATAATGAGTCAGTGTATTTCCCAATCATAAAACAATTTTAAAATAATTGTAAAAAAACAAGGGCGTTGAAGCTATAAAATTCAACGCCCTTTTTACTGCTACTATTTAAAAATATTTCACTAAACCACTAAACGGCCTTTTCGCCCCTCTCGCCTGTACGGATACGGAGTACATCTTCGATATTCGATATAAAGATCTTTCCGTCACCGATGCTTCCGGTCTGCGATTCTTTTGTAATGCATTGAACGATCTTTTCAACATCGCCATCAGAAACAACTAATTCTACCTTCACCTTTGATAATAAATCTACTCTGTATGTTCTTCCGCGCCATTGTTCAGTTATTCCCCGCTGTGCCCCGTGTCCCTTGACGTCAGTCACGGTCATGCCAGGATAACCTAGTTCTTCCAATGCCTCCTTCATAATAGTTAGCCGCTCGGGTCTTATGATTGCCTCAATTTTTTTCATTTACAAACCTCCTTCATAATTAAAATGCCCTGATTTTCTTGTCAAAACCGATGAATGGGCAGTTTTGTATTCCATTGGGTATTTTACAATGGTTAATTAAGCCTGTTCTGTTTCGTAATAATGATAAGCAATTTCCTTATGCTGGCTAATGTCCATACCAGCAATTTCCTCCGCTTCACTTGGTCTCAAACCAACCGTTGCTTTCACAAACCAGATCAAGAGCGAAGAAACACCCATTGACCATCCCCATGCAGCCAGGATACCTAACCACTGTTTTCCCATCTGAAGATAATTTCCATAGATTGCGCCATCAAAACCGGCTGGGTTTACTGCTGTGGTACAAAAGATACCAGTTGCCCATGCCCCCCAGGTTCCACCCATTGCATGTATCCCAATAACATCCAAGGCATCGTCATAACCCAAGGCCTTTTTCATCTTTGTTACAGAGTAGAAACAAACCAATCCGGCGCCAACACCTATTGCAATTGATGCCAGTGGTCCTACATAACCTGAAGCAGGCGTAATAGCAACCAAGCCAGCTACAGCGCCCGAACAAACGCCAAGTAAGGTTGGCTTCTTGTGATGTATCCATTCAAGAATAGTCCAGGTAAATCCTGCACAAGCCGTGGCTGTGTTTGTTACTACAAATGCACTTGCAGCAAGTCCGTTAGCGGCTACTGCGCTACCTGCGTTAAAACCGAACCAACCAAACCACAATAAACCAGTACCCGCCATCATGAGAGGCAGATTATGCGGTGGTTTTATCTCTTTGGGGAATCCCCTGCGTTTCCCGGCAAACAAACATACAGCAAGACCAGAAGCACCAGAACAAATATGAACTACTGTTCCACCGGCAAAATCCAGTGCGCCTAATTTAAATAACCAACCATCTGTAGCCCAAACCCAATGCGCTATCGGTGCATAAACTGCACTTGCCCATAATGGTATAAAGAATAACCATGCATTAAATTTAAACCTTTCTGCAAAGGTTCCGGTAATCAATGCAGGGGTAATTACAGCAAACATACATTGGAATATCATAAAACTTAGGTGAGGAACAGTAGTAGCGTAAAGGTCGCTAGGAGCCTGTCCAACTACACCCGCCCCTAATCCACACCATTGAAGACCACCAATAAACCAGTTACCAGGTGCAAAGGCTAAACTATATCCCCAGAGCACCCACTGTATACTTATAATGCAAATAACAACAAAGCTCATCCATAGTGTATTCACCATGTTTTTTGCCCTTACCATACCGCCGTAAAATAAGGCAAGACCTGGTGTCATAATTAAAACCAATGCTGACGACGCAAGCAACCATGCATTATCCCCTGTATCAATCTTAGGTGCATCGCCTGCCATCGCACTTGATGCAAACAGCGCGAACATCGACAATACAAACAACGATGAAACGCCTAAATAGGCTCCTTTTCTCATTTCCCTCTCCTTTTAAAATTGTAAATTAACCACCTTCTCACCACAAAGTTGCATGCAAATTAACACCACTAAACAGACTGCTTTCACCACAATGAAACAATGATTTCTGAACTAAACTATGTCATTCAATCACCTCCCCTCTAAAAATGTTTTATGAGGTAAACCTTCGAGCTTAAAATTATCTTCAAAAGGCTTTCAAGATGCTGAGTCGCTAAATGCAACTAATTCTCACATGGTTTAAGCTTTATTTCCCATAGATAGCTGGCAAGACTATCCATGTCTGTTTGTAGAAAGAGGGATGGTTCTTTTTCTTTAAGCCTATTAACAATGCTCTTGCATCTCCGTTTTGAATACAGCCGAGAAACATCCGTTATCTTTGAGGGATTATGACAGGGCACACAACTATTCATATACACCCCTTCCGTAAAGTTGACTACATCTTTTTCTCCTATCTGTTTTAGTGACTTGAATTCGGCGAGCTTTCCTTTATCAATTTCACCTTTCTGATATTTCTTAAACAAATCAATTATCTTCTGTTCATCCTCTGTAAATCTTTCTTCCTTTTCCATCTGCATTCTATTAAATGCATGCAGAATATCTTCCTCGACCCACTTTTTATGAGAAAATATATATTCCAATATGTGACATTGACCACACTTCTTGCTCAAGGTCACTTCCATATTTTCTTCTGAATGTATTACTGATTTTGGAATTCCCTGGTTATCTCTATTTAGCGCGATCAACAGTTTAGCATCAGTGGGAGAACTCACTATCCTCACACCTTCAACCAAAGCAATATAAGGCATGAAACCTAAAAAATTCTTCACTTTTCCTATCTCAGTCTCCTCGTTATCCCTATAATAAAAAATACTTTTGCTTGCTTCATCATAAACTACTTCCTTTGGCAATACATACGACAGATCTCTGTATCTATTATGATTTGTAATGTTCCTCGCACCTTCGTCCAGTACCAATTGAATGTAAACACGAGCATCTTTTACGATTAAAGATTCCCTGCGTACTATACTGTCTTTAATACCTTTTTCAATGCTACTATTTTCTAAAATTCCATTGACCACATAGTTCTGAGAAAATACAGAAAAATGTAAAAGCCCATTAACAAGGCATGCGAATAGAAGATAAATATGAAATCTACAGCTAAACATTAATGTTTATAAACCTCACACGAAACTAAAGTAAGGTAACGCAAAACATGAATACTAATTAAACTTTAATTACTCCAAACCACACCGCACAGGTCTCGGTCTTATTTAAAAAATATTAAAATATTATTTTGCCCTCTTTGACCGGCAATTAAGCAGGTAAGAAACAACAATGCTACTTGTTGTTTTCGAGACACAGATTAACAAAAATTTAAAATAAATCAACAATTAAATATTGCTTAATTTTATAGCAGATTGTATGCCCAGAACCATACAATATATATAATATTTATTTAACATATCACATTTATTATTGTTACAACATATTATATGTTTATAAATAATATTTTGCACAGCATTTGCTATAAATCAGCAACGGTTGATTTAAACCAATATTTTTATTTTTGATTAACCAAAAATTAGAACTTACGTATTTTAAAGAATAAAATGACCTAGGGTAATTGATCGGAAGAAAGTAGAAAGGTTAATTATCAAATGCTTCAGAGACTGAACCATAAATTAACTAAGGCTTTTTTTGAAAGTTAAGTTACAAAACGGTTAATCTTTATGATACTTTGAAAGGATTATTTTCTGAAGATTATTGTGCTATTTTAGTTAGTCTTTTATTTACATGCCGGGATAACAACTTGTTCCATGTTCGTAAACATCTATGCCAGAACGTTCTATATTAGCAGGCACTCTCAAGCCAAATAACTGTTTCATAATAAAGAAAAACAAAGAACCTACACCAAAACACCATGCCATTAATGTAACACAAGCAATAAACTGGGCAAGCAACTGCCATCCGGAGCCAGTAATTAAGCCTTTTACACCGCCATAAGTACCATCAGCAAAGATACCGACTGAAAGCAAACCCCAAAGTCCATTTGCCCCGTGAACAGAAACCGCACCTATAGGATCATCAATTTTTAATTTGCTTTCTATAAAATATAGCGAAACTCTTGTGATTATACTTGCAACAATCCCAATTACAATCGCTCCCCAATGTGGTACATACGCACCTGATGCCGTAATTGCAACGCAGCCAGCCAAAGCCCCATTACATGCCATAATAATATCTGATTTTTTAGTCATGAAATATGAAAGATAAAGAAGGGTGACGGCACCTACTGCAGCAGATAAGAAAGTATTTACTGCTATTATAGATACACGGAGTTCTGTAACTGCAAGCGTACTGCCTGCGTTAAAACCAAACCAACCAAAAATTAATGTAAGCGTCCCGATCACGATATAGGTCAGGTTATGACCATGTATTACATTGGGGCTGCCGTCTGGATTATATTTGCCATACCTTGGTCCTACGATCCACGCTGCTATAAATGCAATCAAACCACCCATTCCATGTACTACCCCAGAACCCGCAAAATCCCTTGCCCCTACTCCAAACGGTAACGTCTGCAACCACCCTTTACCCCACATCCAGTGCCCAAATATAGGATAAAGCACCCCACACAAAAATATACTATAAATTATATGTGCATGAAATTTAAATCTTTCTGCGACAGCTCCGGTAACAATTGTACATGCAGTAGCGGCAAACATTATCTGAAACATCCACAGTACAGACGTAGATACATCATAAGAATCGCCTATTAACAAAAAACCGCTGTAACCTATGAAATGGTTTCCACTTGAGAGACCAGGAGCCAACTTCGAACCGCCAAACATTAAGGCAAAACCAAATAGCCAGAAAATAAGAGCGCCAATGCAAAAATCTATAAAACTCATACCCAGATAATTAAGGGTATTTTTCTTCTGAACAAAACCCGCACCAAGGAAACTAAACCCTGCTTGCATATTAAAAACTAAAAAGGCGCTCAGTAGTGTCCATGCAAAGTTTACTGAAAACTTTAATCCCTGTATGCTGTCGGAATAAGTATTACAGCCACTAGGATCACCTGCAAATATATCTTTTATTAAAAAAACATATAACCCAACAAATAAAACAAAAACAATAGTACATTTCTTCAAGACATACACGAACATGCCATCTTGTCTGAGTACGTTTTGAATGGAAATTTGTTCTTGTTGCTCTTTAATTTTCAATCGCCAATTGAAAATTCTAAATATCAAGTTTATGCTTTCACTAAAGTTATAGAGGTTGTCCCGTTAAAACGGGACAACCTCATTTCAAAAAAACCAACTTATTCCAAAGAAATTAGATTGCAGCCTCACCAGACTCCTTTGTGCGAATACGATAAACATTTTCTACATTAAAAATGAATATCTTTCCATCGCCAATACTGCCTGTCTGGGATTCATTGATGATAGTATTCACGATTTTCTCAACATCTGAATCTTTGACGGTGATTTCAAGCTTGATTTTGGATAATAAATCAACCCGATATCTTCTTCCACGCCACACCTCACTGATACCTTTTTGACTGCCATGCCCTTTTACTTCTGTAACAGTCATCCCAGGGTAGCCCAATTCAGTCAAGGCATCTCTGACAATGTTAAACTTCTCTGGCCTAATAATAGCTTCTATCTTTTTCATGAAAAACCTCCATCCATTGAATACTGTTTAATTACATTAAATCACTATGAGGTTTATTACCTCTTTTTTTCAGTCTTAAGCCTTGCATATACCCATCGGCCAAGTTTGTCTGAATAGATCTTTTCACGTCCCGCATCTTTACTCATTGCCTCTTCGAGTAATGATAACTGCTCCCTTTCCTGACCCAGATCAATCATCGCTTCTCCTACCATAGGAGCAATAAAGTCCTGCTCAACAGGATAACAAGGAGACCCGTGAATATGGGTATCTACACCATCAGACTCTACAAGATCAGACACCCTTATACCAATTGTATATTTCAGTATAAAGAATATAGCAGCACCCCATGCAAATGCCCATCCTATTGCCACTCCCGTTCCAATAGCTTGAGCAAGCAATTGCCATCCTGATCCTGTAATTAAACCACTTACTCCGCCATATGTGCCGTCCGCAAAGATACCTATAGCAAGCATTCCCCATATACCGTTTGCCGCATGTACAGCCACTGCACCGAGCGGATCATCAACTTTCAGCTTGACCTCAACAAACCATACAGCACCCCTCATTATCAAACCGGAAAGCAACCCAATTACAGCCGCGGCCCATGGTTCCACGTATGCACAAGGTGCAGTAATTGCCACTAAACCTGCCAAAGCACCGTTACATATAAAAAGTAAGTCTACATAGCCTGTCATAGCCCATGTTAAAAATAACATAATAGATGCACCTGCTGCAGCGGCAATAAATGTGTTGCTTGCAACCACAGACATACGTAAATCTGTTGCAGCAAGGGTACTGCCGGCGTTAAAACCAAACCAACCAAAAGCAAGGATAAAAGTACCTATTACCACATACACAAGGTTATGTCCTGGAATTGCGTTGGGCGTGCCGTCAGGATTATATTTTCCCTTCCTTGGCCCTAGTACCCATGCCCCAACAAATGCCATAATCCCACCGACCGTATGCACACACGCACAACCAGCAAAGTCTTTTACTCCTGCACCAAAAGGAAGCGTGCTTAACCAGCCGCCGCCCCACACCCAATGTCCATATATCGGATAAATCAAACCACACATAAGACAACTATATATGATATATGGTACAAATTTCATTCTTTCCGCTACCGCACCTGCAATAATCGTAACGGTTTTTGTAGCAAATACCATCTGGAAGAGCCAGAACATAATCGTTTGAACATCGTATGATCTACCGCAAAGGAAAAACCCATCCCATCCTATAAATGAGTTGCCAAAATCAAGCCCGGGCACCAGTTTTGAGCCGCCAAACATCAAGGCAAATCCAAAGAGATAAAAAACTATTGCCCCGAGTGTAGAATCAATAAAGCAATGCGCCATGTAGCCGAGCATATTCTTTTGTCGTAAAAATCCGCCCAAAAAGGCAAACCCAGCCTGCATGCTAAATACTAAAAAGGCGCCTAACAACGTCCAGGTAAAATTAACTGCGTATTTTAAACCAACAATGCTATCTGAATAAGTTGCTAAACCGTTTGGATCTCCAGCATGCACAACCCCTAAGTTCAATGCAAACATCCCCAAGGTTATTAACAATAACCACATACTAATTTTTACTTTATTAATTTTATTAAAAACACATTTCATAAATCTATCCCCCTCAATGGCAAAATATTACCTCTTATGCAAATTAATTACAATAATTAAATAAATTTTTGTTTATATCTTTTAGCACCTCCTTCCAGATTACAGAACTTTTTACAAAAAATGTGGTAAAAATAAGTGTTTTATATTACGTTACATAGGATAAATATTTTATCAAAATTAATCAAAAAGTCGCAACTATCATTCCAAGATTAAGTCACAAACACACTACAAATCATTTATTAATATATATTACATTACCATAATCTTTTTTCTATAAGGAGATACAACTTATTTTAATACATAGAATATTTGTTATACGTACCATCTATCTCGAAAATTGGCATTGTCTATAATTTAACAATATTTACTTTATTTTTTTCACACAACTTATTCACAAAGTGGTATTTATAATTTTTTTAAAATTAAATATTTAAACACCATATTGGTATATTTCAGCCAGAGCAAACAATCAATCCGTTACTTTTCACTTTCTTATCATCCAAAACTTTAAAATCCTTGTTTTATCTGCATATTGCGTTATAATCTCGAAAATTTCCAAATCTTGATAAAGACATAGAATTTATCATGTATAGAATTAATAAATATAATTTTAATGATTTTAAGTGTCAGGCAAGTTTACATAAATCTAATTATGCTGTTCTGATCAACACAGCAGAAAAGGGAATAAAATACTCACCCGACTTTGATTTTTCAGAAGAATATTATATATTGAAAGAACTTAGCCATGTTCAAATACCAACAGCTTACGACTTCGGGCAAGGAGAGTTATTCAGAGATGAAAAATTTTTAATTAAACAGAATTTTATCATATTACAACACATTAGCGGATACGAACTTGTTGAGTATTTTGAAAAGAAGGATATTGAAAGCACTGAAACTATCAAGGAAGCAATCAAGCTATTTATTAACATTTGTGATCCCTTGCAGTATCTTCACAGCAAGAATTATGTTCATTGCGATTTAAAACCAGGCCATTTAATTCTTAATCAGAAAACAGGGTCGGTGCACATTATTGATTTTGAACTAGCCATTAAACGGGGAGGAATTATCAAGGGAATCAGTAGGGAATATGCATCACCTGAACAGTTACAGATGCTCACATATCTAAAGGATCGCCCGAGGAAGGTTCATTACGAGGATATCTCCTCTACAATTCGACTAGACGGCAAGACAGACCTTTATTCTGTTGGTCTAATGCTATATCAAATATTAACAAAAAAATTATGGCAGACAGAAAAGATTTTACCTTGTCAGATAAATAATCGTATACCCCAGAAATTAGAAGAAATCATAAAGGGACTATTAGAGGTAAATGTATCTAGTAGAATTCCATCTGCGGAGGAATTAAAAAAAGCGTTGAGCAGCATCTGATCTCATTTACATTTTTATGTGCTTACAGAAAATCAATGAAATACATTATCCTGTCAGATATACATGGCAATGTGGATGCCTTACTCTCTGTAATTAAAGAAATTGCCGAAAAGGAAAATCCCATTGACAACCTTTTAATAGCTGGCGATATTGTTGGCTATGGCGCATCACCAAATGAATGCTGTGAGGTTATCCGTTATTTAATTTATGGCAGAAAGAAAATAGCTTTAGAAAATATCAAGAGGATCATAGCTCAACCATATTTTGATTCCTCACAAAAGGATACCTTGCTGAATGCCGCCATGTTAT
>MHXP01000216.1 GCA_001824485.1 Planctomycetes bacterium GWA2_39_15
CATCAAGGGACCCAAAAGCATATAATCTTAAATTGGATGAATTTATAGAATACGGCGCCTCCCCGCGTGCAACTATATATCTTACACTTGCTGCCAAGGCGCATGCCTTTATAAAGGGAAGGGGATTTGTGACTCCCCAGGATGTAAAGTCTATAGGAATGGATGTCCTTCGCCATAGGGTAATTGTTACTTACGAGGCTGAAGCCGAGGAGATAACACCTGAGGATATTGTACAAAAGATATTTGATAATGTTGAAGTTCCATAAAATCACAGTAAAACAAACAATAACGGATAATATTCCAAGCTCGAATATCTAAATTCTTAACAATGTCAAAATCCAAAATCCTAATGTTTTGAGCTGTCTTGCACTTATATTTGAATTTAGATTGTTCGAATTTGTTTTAGATTTCAGATTTAGAAGTTCGAGTTTAGGCAGTACATGAAACTCGACTTACTATGAAAACAAATCGCCGTTAAAGGTTTTAAACATACATCCACTTATGATCTCAAAAGATATATTAAAAAAGATACAGCAAATACAGATTCATACCCGTCGTCTTGTCAATGAGGCGTTTGTAGGTGAGTACCACAGTGTTTTTAAAGGGCGGGGCATGGAGTTTGACGAGGTGCGTGAGTATCAGCCGGGAGATGAAATCCGGACAATTGATTGGAATGTGACTGCACGCATGGGTCGCCCCTTTATTAAACGTTATGTAGAAGAACGTGAATTAACGGTAATGCTCCTTGTTGATGTAAGTGCATCTGGGAATTTTGGATCAATAAAGCACTTGAAAAACGAGGTTGCAATAGAAATTTGCTCAATCCTTGCGTTATCTGCCATAAAGAATAATGATAAGGTAGGTATGATTATGTTTACAGATAAAATTGAAAAATTTATCCCTCCGAAAAAGGGTACAAGACACGTATTAAGAGTTATCCGGGAACTTTTGTGTACAGAACCTACTGGGAAAGGAACAAATATTTCAGTGGCGCTAGAATATTTGAACAAGATATCTTCCAGGCGCGCTATTTCTTTCATCGTTTCTGATTTTATAGCAAATGATTATGCACATATGTTGCGCATCACAAATAAAAAGCATGATATGATAGCAATTAGCATTGTAGACCCCAGAGAGCATGAGCTACCAAACGTAGGTTTTGTTGAATTAAAAGATGCGGAGTCCGGCGAGAGGCTTTTAATAGATACGGCAAGCCCATTGGTGAGAAAGGAATTTAGTGTTTTGAGCAACGGGCAGGCAAAAGAACGAACGAGACTATTTCGGTCAATGGGCGTTGATGAAATCGTGATCAATACCAACAAACACTATGTAGAACCCATAATTCGTTTCTTCAGGGTAAGGGAAAAGAGATACTAGCCTCTTTAAATATTTGTTTCTTTACCATTTTGGTTTGGCAAGAATTTACGATTTACGAGTTGAGATTTACGATTTAAATCCCAAATCCCAAATCGTAAATCTAAAATATTTTTGGCTTTAACCTGTCTGTATTATGTTAAATAAGGTTACAAAAAGGCATTGTATATTCCTAAGTACACTATTGATTTTGGTATTAGTTGTATATACACTAGTACCTGCAAAGAATACGATTTTTGCTCAAGCATCAGATAACAAGGGAAATATAGCATCAGTAGAAGCGACTGCAAATGTAGATAAAAACGAGGTAACGATTGGCGATAAGATAAGATTTGGAATTCGTGTAAAGTACCAAGATGAAATTACTATACAATTTCCTGAGCTTAATGAACAACTCGGAGCATTTACTGTAAAAAAAACTTATGGTGCCGAAGGACCTAAAAGAGAAAAAGATGGATATTCAATCATTGAACGAGCCTATGTGTTGAGTTCATACGAAATTGGACGCCAAACGGTACCATCTCTAAAAATAAAATACAAAAGCAGCCGGGGTGAAGGCGAAGTCGCCACAAATGAAATTGCGGTAGATGTCAAAGGGGTTATAAAAGAAGGAGAAGTTTTAGCTGATATAAAAGACATTCATCCTCCTTTGAATGCACCCACAAATTTTAGGCGATTGGTTGTGGGGATTTTTGTGGGAATTGGAGTGCTCTTGGTGTCTGGCATAGCATATTGGTTAATCAATAAACGTAAAATTGGTCAAAAGAGACAGGAACAGGAATTTGCGAAAAGAACTCCACATGAGGTTGCTTATGAATTGTTGGAAAGGTTGTTAAAAGAGGATCTGATTTCTAAAGGGTTAGTTAAGGAATATTATTATCGTATAACAAACATTTTGCGGCATTATATTGAAGATCGTTTTGGGTTATTGGCTCCCGAACGTACTACAGATGAATTCCTCATAGAAATGGCACACACGAATAAATTGGACGATACTCACAAAGAATTGGTTCGAGAATTTCTTGAGCGATGTGATATGGTAAAGTATGCGAAGTATGGGCCATCTGTGTTAGAGATTAAAGAAACCTATGACGCAGCAAAACATTTTATAGAAGAAACGAAAGAATGTGCAGAAGAAAAGGAGGTGGTCGCCCAGTCAAAATAGTGGAATTTCTTAAAAATTAGGGAACTTGTTGTGTGTGTGCATTTAGAGACGTTTGTTTTTTGTTGTCAGAGATTTTGGTCGTTAATATATATTTTAAACCTTTTCTAAAAGGGTGGAAAAATGGTAAAAGCGCCAGAAAAATTTGTAGATGAATATTTAAGTCATGAGAAAGGTTTAACAGGCAAGACCGGTAAAAGGTCAAAAAAGGTAAAAATACGTGATGTTTCAAGTGTAGAACTTGCAAGACTCAAGCAAAATTTGCAAACATTATGGGGTATTTACCGCACTCCAGAGATACAGGGAATTCTTTCTAAAAAGCATAATATTCCTTTTTTGAGTGCGGAAGGGCGTAACGCATGTTTAAATTTGAGTTACGTTGATAAGGGTGTTCTAATTGTATATGAATTAGACACGGGCAGTCAAAAAGAGCTTGCAGGCGCTAGAATATATAAACAAGACGAGTTGCTTATAAACAGGTATCTTACCCCTGGAAGAGGAGAAGAGGCACTTCTCAAGACAACGGATGTTGTCTTACAAACTCTTGCGGATGTTTTAATAAATAATAATATTTCTGAAACATGTATTTGGGACGTTATTGCAAAAGGGGATCAAATTAATATATCGGTCGTATCATATTTTTAGGGACAATGGTGTTGTTTTCAATGATTTTTCATGATCCTTTAGTATTAACATTAATTGTTGTTATTCTTCCATCCTTAATTTACTTTTACTTTCGACGTAGAGGAACAAACCAGATTCTCTTTCCTTCTTTAGGGACGTTAAAGAAGTTAAGACCCTCACTCTTTCAACGTTATAGATACATACTAATTATACTCCGTTCTACCGTTATCGTGCTGCTTCTGATTGCCCTGGCACGTCCTCAGTACGGGAATGAGCAGACAAAGGTAACGACTGAAGGAATAGACATTGTTTTAGCAGTGGATATCTCCGGAAGCATGTTAGCGGAGGACTTCGAAATAGGAGGTAAAAGGTATAATCGTCTTTATGTCATTAAGCAAGTAGTGAAAGATTTTATACAGAGGCGTACAAACGACCGCATTGGTCTGGTAGTCTTCGCAGGACGGGCATACACACAGTGTCCAATGACACTTGACTATGGGATGTTATTGCAACTTTTAGAAAAGGTGGAGATTGGAATGGTTGAAGATGGTACAGCGATAGGCTCTGCCATCGGCTCGTCTGTGGAGAGGTTAAAAAATACAAAAGCAAAGAGCAAGGTAATTATCTTGCTGACAGACGGAAGAAACAATGCAGGAGAAATAGATCCGTTTACTGCTGCCGAAATAGCAAAGACCTTTGGTATTAAAATTTATACAATAGGCGCCGGCACGAAAGGATTGGCGCCATTTCCAGCGGTAGACATATTCGGAAATAAAGTAATGAAGCAAGTAAAGATTGATATTGACGATGATTCACTCAGAGAAATTGCAAAGATTACAGATGGACGATATTACAGGGCAACAGACACGGAATCGCTGAAAGAAATCTATAGCCAGATAGATAAACTTGAAAAAACCGAATCTGAGGTAACTCAATTCACGGAATACCGCGAGTTGTTTCATTATTTTTTACTACCTGCTTTTGGTTTGTTATTACTTGAACTAGGTTTAACCAAAATAAGATTTAGAAAAATACCATAAATTAGGACACAGATTTTCGCAGATACACACAGAATAATAATTTTATCTTTTATAATTACTATACTTTTTTACAAATTATAAAATCTGCGTTTATCTGCGTCCAATATTTATAGAAAATATGAATTACGGAAATCCTAACTATCTTTATTTGCTTCCAGCTATTCCACTGCTAATTATTGGGTACATCCTTGTCTTCAGAAAGAAGATGAAGGATTTGAATAAATTTGCAAGCGTAGAATTATTACAAAAAGCCGGGCTTTCAATTAACAAAAAGAGGCAATGGCTAAAAGCCATCTTAATAATTGTTGGAGTACTCTTTTTAATATTTACACTTATCGAACCCAAGTGGGGATATCACTGGGAAGAAGTGGAGAAAAAGGGTATTGATATTGTAATTGCCGTTGATACCTCCCGAAGTATGTTGGCTGACGATGTAAAACCTAACAGGCTGGAAGTGGCAAAAAGGGAGATTGAAGATTTATTAAATGTGCTGGAAGGAGATCGTGTAGGTTTGGTTGTATTTGCAGGCTCCGCATTTATCTATTGCCCATTAACGTCTGACTATGGTGCCTTCCGCCTCTTTTTAAACGACTTAAACACAAACATTATACCGCTTGGTGGTACAGCAATAGCAGAGGCGATAAGGAAGGGAATTTCTACCTTTGAGGCAAATTCAAAAAATCACAAGGCTATAATATTGATTACCGATGGAGAAAATCATGAAGACGACCCGTTAAAAGCAGCCTCAATGGCAAAGGAACAGGGTATTGTTGTTTATACTGTGGGCGTTGGAAAAAAGGATGGTTCCTATATCAAGGTTAAAGACGAAAGTGGTAATGAAGTATTATTAAAAGATAGACAAGGACAGGTTATTAAATCAAGATTAGATGAAATTACTTTAAACAAAATTGCATTGGAAACTGGAGGACTTTATACACCAGCATATGGAACAAAATGGGGATTAGAAAAGATTTATAAGAATAGCATTGCAAAGATAGAGGAATCCACATATAAGACTCAACGGGTAAAAAGATACGTAAATCGTTTTCAGATTCCTCTTTTTATTGCAGTAGTTCTTGTTGCACTGGAGAGCTTTTTGTCAGATAGAAAAAAATTATAGCTAATAGATTAAGTTAATCCCCCTTAGTTCCATTTTTGTAAATGGGGATTTCGGGGAATTTGTCAAAAACATTGTGAACTATTGTGTACAATATGAAATCAGACAGTTACAAAATAAGTCTATGCTTATCATTATTTCTTGGGTTATTATCCATTGGTTGGATAGACCCAATGGCAGATAAAGTAAGAGAAGGGAATCTGCTTTACAATAATGGTAAATATGACGAGGCGTTAGATAAATATGTGGATGTGCAAATAAACTTTCCCAATTCCTTTTCTAAGAAAGGGACATGTTTACCTTATTTAGATTTTAATATAGCCGATGCTCAATACAAAAGAGGTAAATATGACGAGGCTGCTCAATTATTCTGGAAGGGAATAAAGACTGAAGATACCGAAATAAGAGCGAAGTCGAGTTTTAATATGGGCAATACCATGTATCGTCAGGGCAAAATGAAAGAGGCCCTTGAATATTACAAGAAAGCCGTAGATTTTATTGATGAAGCGCAATCAAGGAGCGAGGAACTTGATACATTAAAAAGCGATGCAAAGTATAACTATGAATATATTGAAAAAAAGATGAAAGAAGAGGAGCAAAAACAACAAAGTCAGAATCAAAAAGAACACCAGCAGGAAGAAGATAAAGATAAAAAGGATGAAAAATCCGACGAAAATAAGAGTGAGGATAAAGACAAAGAAAAATCACAGGAGAATAAACAACAAAGCAAGCCTGAGAATATACAAGAAAAGAGCGAGAATAAAAAAGATGGGAACCAAAGTCAATCTAAAAAAGATAAACAAAATCAACCATCTGAACAACAACAGCCACAGCCTCAAGGTTTGAAGCAAATGTCAAAAGAAGAGGCCGAAAGGTTGCTTGAGGCATTGAATCAGTCTGAAAAAGAGGCAAGAGCCACGATAAAGGATACACAGCATCTACAACATAAGTCTGTTGAAAAGGATTGGTAATTCATTTTAAAAAAATAATTAACCGCAGAGAACAGAAAGAGTATAGAGAATAGACCTGAAGGTAAGAAATTGAGAAGATGAGAACTCGAGAACTTGAGATGTTGAGAAGTTGGGAAGCCGGGAGATTAAGTTTCTTGTCTTCTCAACTTCTCAACATCTGAGTTTCTTTGTTATATCAGTGTTCTTTCGATAAGCTAATCTTTAAGTTTTAGTGAGGTGTTGTTGGTAATGGTAAAATACGTAAGATATTTTAGTTTTTTAATAGGAATTGTTCTAATCTTTGGGTATGTTGAAAAAACATTTGCACAGGATATTAATTTAGTCGCAACTGTTGATCGGAATGTTTTGACACTAAACGACCGATTACAATTGACTCTGACTATTAACGGTACTCAGGACGCTAATCCTCCTTCATTCCCAAGTATTGATGGATTTACATTGTTGTACGGTCCAAAAATTACAGCACAAACAAGTATTGTCAATGGGGTAGTTTCTGTAAGCAAAGGGTTTACTTATGTGTTACAGCCTACTGCAAAAGGTAAATTTGTAATTGGACCATCTACCGTGGAATACAAGGGGAAGGTTTGTACTTCCAGCCCGATAAATGTGGAAGTGGTTGATACCCCTCAGTCATCGCAATCCGCATCTCCAGACCTTGAAAAACTTGTTTTTGTTGAGTTGAGTACAGACAAAAACGAGGCATATATATACGAGCAGGTTGTGCTATCTTTTAAATTTTATTTTCAAAAGGGATTGCCGATCAGTGATATTGATTATGCAGCGCCAGCTACAAAGAATTTTATGGAAGAAAAGCTCGGCGACCAAAGACAGTACGAAGAGATCAGGGGTGGAATTGCCTATAGTGTATTAGAATTACGTACAGCGCTTTTTCCTATGGTATCTGGAGAACTTGCAGTATCCCCGGCGAGATTAAAATGTAATTTAGTCATTCAGCAGAGAAGACAACAGGATACACCTATTGATAATTTATTTAATGATGCATTTTTCGATGATTTCTTTGGTAGAGGGCAGAAGCGATATCCTATGGAAAGGGTAACAGGGGCAATTAGTTTAAAAGTTAAGCCGTTGCCTGATCAAGGCAAACCCAAGGATTTTAATGGCGCTGTAGGTTCTTTTAACATGGATGCCTCTATAAAAACACAACATGTAAAAGTTGGAGACCCGATTACACTTTCAATGTCAGTATATGGAGATGGAAATATTCAAACAATTAGTGAACCTTTGCTCGTACTGAATAACGAAAAAGATTTTAAGCTTTATCCTGCCGAATCCAGCACTCAAATTACAAATCGAGATGAAGTGATCCGTGGACGAAAGGTGTTTAGCAAGGTTATAGAACCTCAAAAGACCGACCTGAAATTTACCCCCGTAATTATGTTTAGCTTTTTTGACCCTCGTACAGGACAATATAAAACAATTACAAAAGAACCAATGCCCATTGTTGTTGAAGCAGGTGAACAGGAAATGCCCATCCAGTTGACAATTTCTGGAAGCAATGCACTATTACAAAAGCAACAGGCACAAATATTAATAAAAGATATTTTGCCTATTATGACAAATCTATCTTCGTTGCGAAATCAGGGGGACAGTGTATATAAAAATCCTTTTATCATAGCGTGTCTTTCCTTTCCAGCGATTACAGTCATAGCCTCTTTCTTCATAACGAGACATAAAGAAAGGTTGCAAACGGATATTGGATATGCAAGGAATAAACGGGCACATGCTATAGCAAAAAAGAGGTTGGCAAAGGCACAGTTTGCGCTTTTCAATAACACCCCCGCAGAGTTTTATTCGTCTCTTTCCAGGGCTATGGCAGATTACCTGGCGGATAAATTTAACATTTCTGCCGCAAGTGCTTCCGGCGATAATGTTAGCGTTTTACTAAAGCAACGTGGAGTTGGAGACGATATAGCGGAGGACGTTTCTCACTGTTTGACCAATTTTGACTACCGTCGGTTTTCAAAAGACGGTGGTACAAAGAATGAAATGGATCAATCTTTAAAACTTGCTGAACAACTCATCACAAAACTGGAGAGACAATTATAATGAAAGCTCGTTTGTGTATTCTTTTTCTATTTATAATATCCTTTTCTGAATGCTGGATGCAGATCGCAGATTGTGGGTTGCTGAAATCCGAAATCCGAAATCCGAAATCCGAAATGTCAAGAGATGCGGCTATAAAACTGTTTACAGATGCAAATGAAAAATATATGCAGGCATCAAAACTCATTGCGGCAAGAAACAATCAAGAGGCTGAACAAAAGTTAAAAGATGCAGCATTGCAATACGAAATAATCTTGTTAAATGGATACAAGAATGGGCAAATATATTACAATTTGGGAAACACTTGTTATCGTCAGGGAGAATTGGGGAAGTCAATCTTAAACTTTCGAAGGGCACAGCGTCTTATGCCGAGAAATACTGATTTAGACGCCAACCTGAGATTGGTAAAAAACTCTACAGAGGACAAAGAAGTATCAAGCGAAGTCCCGGTTGTTATCCGAAGGATATTATTTTGGTTTTTCCTGTTGAACCAGAACGAATTAATCATTTTAGCAGTGTCTCTTTATGTAGTGCTGATGATGTTACTTTTCTTCTTAATTATTCTTAAATATTCGTGGCTTAAAAGAATAATAATAGGATTTTCTACTGGTTTATTTATTGCAGTGGTGTCTCTTGGTGTTAAAGGCTACATGGAACACGCCATCAGCCGTGGAGTAATCATCACTTCAAAATGCCAGGTACGTTATGGACCAGGAGAGGAGTACGAACCTAAGTTTGAAATACATGATGGTGCAGAATGCGTAATCGAAGGCGAAAAAGACAATTGGTACAGGGTGTATGTATATGTGGGTGTGAAGCAGGACACAAGATCTAAAACTAGCGGTGAAGAAAAGGTTGACAAAGAAATCAGAAGAGGGTGGTTACCAAAAAAGAATGTGGATATAATTTAGCGAAAGCCCCAGATTAGTACCTCAATACGTATTTCTTTGTAATATTTGACAAGAATTACGATTTATGGTTTTAAATTCAAGATCAAAATCGCAAATCTGAAATTATTTTGTTCTGGTTTGTCCAGATAAGGGGGCAGAATGGGTGGAATATATGGGAAGTTACTAATCATTGCATACAGCATGTTTGCTACTGTTATTTTGGGTTTTATTATAATGTGTATAATATTTGGGAGAAAGGGTGATAAAACATCATCTACAAAGATAAAATAAAGAGGAAAATAGTTAAGATTTTTCATTTCCTGTTCAAGTGCTGTGAGTCTTTCTTCTCTTTTGTTTAGGTAACACCAACGAAATATAGGATTCAGCAAACAATCCTCTGCAGAAGAATCAACATTCCCTCTTAGCACGTTCTTCAATGACGGGCATTCAGAACATATTGAGACAATAATAGTTTTTAGTTATATTTTGACGGACTGTTTCAAAGAAAGTCTTGATAGGAATTTCATGAATACTTTGGCTTTTCATTTCATCTAATTATTTATAGAAAGGTGGGGTGTTCTAAATTGTATCCAGAGACAATGGCTACAATACATTCAATAACTTTTGCAAGAGTCTCTCTTTTTTTTAAATTACTCCTTTGTTAGATTATCCAGTTTTACAATTTCTACCTTAATATTTGCCATAGAAAGAATCTCTTTGGCAAGGGCGTCGGGATAATCGGTAAGGGTAACAATGCGTGTGATTCCTGCATTAATTAGCATCTTGGCGCACAAAGAACATGGATAGGTAGTACTGTATAAGGTTGCGCCAGAAATTTTTATGCCATAATTTGCTGCCTGAAGAAGTGCATTCATCTCGGCGTGGAGGCCGCGGCAGAGTTCATGGCGTTCTCCCGGAGACACTTTTAGCTGTTCTCGTAAACAACCAATTTCTAGGCAGTGTTGAAGGCCGCTTGGCGCTCCGTTATAGCCCGTTGTCAGGATGTGTTTATCCATCACCAGAAGTGCCCCTACTTGCCTGCGTAAGCAGGTGGAGCGTTGAGCTACCTCTCTGGTGATTCTTAAAAAATATTCATCCCACGAAGGTCTTTTGGACATATTTTAAAAATCTTTACCTTTACAATTAATCAAGTTTTAAAAACAACTACAATAATTGACCATAGAGACACTGAGACACAAGAGAAAACTTCTGTTATTGAAAACCAAAACTATTTATTCCTGCGCCCCCCTGTGTCTCTGTGGTTTCAAATGTTTTTTAGGCTTTGCATCGCTAGTTATTTGCCAATACAAAATTCAGAAAATATTTTGTCTAAAATATCTTCTGTTGTAACCTCTCCTACAATCTCACCAAGGGTATCTATTGCCGTGCGCAGGTCTAAAGCTATAAATTCGTAGCTTTCGCTATTTCTTGCAGATTCTAATGCCTGTTGAATGGATTGAATGGAATGCTGTAACGCATCTCTCTGGCGCACATTAAAAAACGATGTATTACTTGAAAGATTTACCTTTCCTATCAAGACATTCTCTACTAACGTTTCCTTCAGCCTTTTCAATCCTTCACCTGTTAAAGCGGACGTATGTACCAAGGGATATTTTTTTAATTCTGCTGGTAATTCTGGAAGAAAACTACTTCTTTGTAAATCACACTTGTTGATTATAACAATCACGTTACCTGTCGAATTATCCAGTTCCATTTCCTTTAATTGTTCATTCATGTCGGCGTTGCCATCAAAGACAAGTAATATTATTTGGGCTTTTTTCAAGGTGGATCGGGTCTTTTCCATCGCTTTGGATGTGACAACTTCTTCTGTGTTGTCCATTCCTGCTGTATCCATCAATCTAAACCGTATTCCTTCGATTTCTAAAATATCTGTAACAACGTCCCGTGTTGTTCCTGGTATTTTACTAACAACAGACCGTTTTTTCCCCACTAGTGCATTGATCAGGCTTGATTTTCCAACATTTGGCATACCATATAAAACCGTGTCAATCCCTTCTGAAGAAATTTTGCCAGTTTTCGATTGAATTAGAATCTGGGAGATATTTTTTTCAATCACTTCAAGCCTATTCATAATTTCTGTTGCAGAGATTAGTTCTATCTCCTGGTCTGAGAAATCAATTGCTGCCTCTATATATGAGCAAAGAGAAGCCGCTTCATCCTGAATGTGCTTGATTCGTTGCGATACATCTCCGCCCAACTGCGCAACAGCAGACTTCAATTCGCTATCCGTTTGTGCACGGATGATGCGCATGGTAGCCTCGGCTTGTGTAAGGTCTATGCGACCGTGCAAAAAGGCGCGTTTTGTAAATTCACCCGGCTGTGAAAGCCTGATATTTCTCTTTGCCTGAATGCCTTTTGATAAAATAGAAGACAAAAGCATTTGCATAACCATTGGTGAACCTAGGGTATGAATTTCCACCACATCTTCTCTTGTGTAAGAATAAGGTTGTTTCATAATATACAAAACTGCAGGAATGCTGACCAATTCCTCTTTAATATAAATATTCCCTACCACAGATGTATAGGTAGAAATAGCCATTAAATCAATATTAACGGTAGGAATAAAAATGTCTTCGATGCTCTGAATGGCATTGAGACCACTTATCTTGACGATTGAATGGAGCGATCTGCCAGATGGAGAGGAAACAGCAACGATCGTGTCCTGAATTTCAGGGGACATATACAAAAATAATAGGAACTATTAGTTTTTTATTTTCTTTACGGATTTTCGGATTACAAGGCTCTCAATAATACTGAATATGGTACTTGTGGTCCAGTAAACTGTGAGACCCGAGGGCATGTGATATAATATAAAGGCAAACATAATGGGCATGAATGACATCATCTTTTGTTGTGCCTGTGCCTGTGGGTCTGCTGCAGGTGCCTTGGGCGTTAGCTTCATCTGAAAAAAGGAGGCGACTGTCATGATTAACGGCAATATATTGAGGCCATTCCCGAGGAAAGGAATGGTGAACGGAAGGTTCAATAAGGTATCCGGCCTTGAAAGATCGTTAATCCAGAACATGAAAGGCGCCTGCCTCATTTCAAAGGAAAGCTGTAAGGTGCGGAAAAGCGCAAAAAATACTGGAAGCTGTAACAACATCGGTAAACAACCGCTCATGGGATTAGCGCCGTGTTTCTTAAATAATAACATCTGCTCTTTTCCCATCCTCTGTTTGTCGTGTTTATATTT
>MHXP01000217.1 GCA_001824485.1 Planctomycetes bacterium GWA2_39_15
GCCAACGTGCTTATACAAAAACGCCTTAGCAACAATGCCCCATTCTATATGCTCGGTCCCATTACCACAGACATTGCCCCTGGATATGATCACATCACATCGGCCATCGGCGCGGCCTTATCGTCGTCTTACGGTGCCGATTTTATTTGCTATGTCACGCCGCCTGAACACCTGGCACTGCCTGGCCCTGACGATGTCCGCGAAGGCGTCATGGCAGCCCGTATTGCTGCTCATGTGGGTGATATGGTGAAGCTCAAGGACAAGGCAAAGAATTTAGACCTCAAGATGGGCATCGCACGGAGAGACCTTGACTGGAAGACCCAGTACGAAACAGCCATCACCAAAGAACGCGCCCAGGAAATTCGTAATAGCCGCCCACCCATGGACGAGGATACCTGCACCATGTGCGGCAGCCTGTGTTCACTGAAAGGCGTGATGAAATATTACGAACAAGACCTCAAGAAAAGTCGTAAAAAAAGCGCGACCACAGCGGCATTTTAAAGCAGACATTCAACCCATACGCTTTAAAAGCCAAAAGCGTAACAAATTTGCTATTTATCGTAATTCAGTATAATGATAAATTTTTGTAATAGTTTAGTTTTTTGAAAAATTCCTGTAATGATGGCGTTATTATGCAATGTAGGGGCAATTCATGAATTGCCCCTACATTCTGCCACTAAGACATTTTCAACTATTGGCGCTTTACAAAAAACTAAACTGTTACAAATTTTCTAATATTATAATGGATTGTCAGCATATTCCTGCCTATTTTTGCTCGCTACTCGCTATTTCATACAATAGCATGCTGGCAATTATAGAATAAAGATAAAAATAAATGTTAGGCTTAAGATGAAACATTCTCATTCAGGATCAACATAATGAAAACAATAGTTCAGCCATCCCTATTTCCAAAAGACAAAAAGGCAATATCAGATCGCCTTTCTGAATCCGCAGACATTGTTTTTGCACAAGGCGACTCGCGTGATGTCTTGGCTCAATGCCCCGATGGTTTCGCAACGCTGATTATCACATCGCCACCCTACAATATTGGCAAGGAATACGAGACTCAGACAAAATTGGATCATTACCTAAACCAGCTTCATCCAATTCTTAAGGAGTTGGTCCGTGTGCTATCTCCCAAGGGATCATTGTGCTGGCAGGTTGGAAATTATGTTGAGAATAGCGAGGTATTTCCTCTCGATATATATTTCTATCCGATATTTAAGCAAATGGGGCTTCAACTCCGAAACCGCATCATCTGGACATTCGAGCATGGATTACATTGTTCGGTTCGCTTTTCGGGGCGCTACGAAACACTGCTTTGGTTCACAAAGTCAGAAGACTACACTTTTAATCTCGATGCTATCCGCGTTCCGTCGAAGTATCCGGGAAAAACCAATTTTAGACCAGGACCCAAGTATGGACTGCCGTCGGGCAACCCACTTGGTAAGAACCCAAGCGACATTTGGAAATTCATGGCCAAGGAATGGGAATCAGGCCTTTGGAACATTCCAAACGTGAAAGCAAACCACCTTGAAAAGACAATTCATCCCTGCCAATTTCCGATAGAGTTAGTAGAACGCTGCGTCCTTTCTATGACATGCGAAGGTGATTGGGTTCTCGATCCATTCAGCGGTGTCGGCTCTTCAATGTTGGCCGCAGTAAGGCATCACCGCCGCGCAATGGGCTGTGAGAGAGAGAAGATATACATTGAGGAAGCAAAGCGCAGAATGGACTTGCTCTTTACCGGACAACTTCCATATCGGCCACTCGGCAAACCCGTTTACCAGCCCACGGGCAAGGAAAAAGTGTCACAAGTCCCAATACAATGGTTAGAGGACAAAAAGGCATTATGAAAATCGCGGGCATCTACTCATTTAACAACGGCAAGAATGTTGTCACCTCCAAATACGCTGATCTTCTCCAAGAAATAAAGGACTGCATTAGTAATATTGACGCTTCGCAGTGCAAAACGAAAGAAAGCGAAGAGAAAACGATGCCAGGCGAGATGCTTTACTCGCCCGTTGGCCTGAACGCGCAATTCAAGAAACGTCTTTATTCCAAAAAGTGGAAATCAGTCAGAGTCGCATGTGACTATCCTACGCAGTACTATGCGCAGGATTACCAGCCGAAGAGACTGCGAACGGGAGCTTTTCGAGAGATGGACTTTGTGAAGCGCAAACTTGGTGTTGAGGTTCAGTTCGGTAAGTATTCATTCATGGTTTATAACGTAGCGGCCAAAATGACCATCTTCAAGAATCTGTCATTCATAGACACTGGCATCGAAATTGTCCCAGTAAAAGCTTTAGCCGACGAGATGAGTAGCGGAGTGAGTTACTTCGAACAGTTCGTGTGGGATTTGGAAAAGCGTGGAGTGTCCGATATAGATATTCCGGTTTTAATACTTGGAATTGATGTGTAGGAATAGTCAAGAGGTGGATACCAAAGAAATAAGCCTAACAAGGTGCTGCACCTGATCGCTATTCTGCTGCGCTCCATAGCGGCGGGTGAGCTTGGTCGTTGGCATAAAAAAATATGAGGACAATTTATGGCAAAACAAAAATTTAAATTTGAACCCGGAAGTTATGGTGATGTTGGTAATTTTATGCCTTCTATTGCATGTTTAAAAGGTTCAATGGAAACTGGTTGGAAGTATCATTTTGTCTTGGTTAAATCAGATATTAATTATCAAAAAGAGCAAGAGGCTATTTTACATGCAACAAAAGATTTAGACTATGCTTTTGAACAGAAACAAATGGTTGGTTCAGATCATGCGGTGGCCGATAGTCTTAAATCAAAAGGTTACCTCTCAGTTGAAAATTTTAATATTGTTAAATAAGGAAATCTACGAAACTAATAAAAAAACAATTGCTAAGAATGCAATCCTGCGGACGGCAAAAAACACCGCCGCTAATCTTTTGCGTTTGACAGGTAAACTTTTACAAGAGAGTGGTTTTGAAAATATTAAGGACTTGAATAAAGAAGAATCAGCCAATACTCAAGATTTTGACTTTATTGCTGAGAGGAATAATATTAAATATTTATTAAACTTATTGATCGAAAGAATTGCAGTAATTATTGTAAATTTCAAAAGGATTTGTTACCTTGTCTATCGTACTACTTGAACCCCCACGCCCTCAAAATCACAACCGATTTGAGGACGTGGTCAATGCCCCGCTCTCTGCCTGCCTCTTCACAGGGTATATAGCATCGGTATTGCGTGAGCATAAAATAACAGTAGAGGTCGTTAATGCTCATCTTTACGATTGGCCAATAGAACAGACAATCACACAACTTTCAAATAAATCTTTCCTGCTTTTGTGCGTTCATACGGTATACCTCTGGGAAAGGACACAGAATGTCTTTGATATGCTTTCAGCAATAAAATCAAGCAACAAGGCAATGCATATCAATCTTTATGGATACTATCCCACATTTGCACATAAAAAAATCCTGGAAGATTTCCCGCACATCGATTCGGTAACTACTGGTGAACCTGAATTTACTGCCCTTGAACTTGCACAGCATATTTCACAGAACAGAGCCCCGGATGAGATTCATATACCAGGACTTGCTTCCAGGAATAATCAAGGAAATGTTGTGTTCTCTCCGCGTCCCCCTGTTCAGGATTTAGACCAACTTCCCTACCCTGACCGACAGGATATTGATCTTTACAAGAAAAAAGGCATTGTAACGTACATACAGGGAAGCCGTGGGTGTTATGGGCATTGTACCTTTTGCTACCTCAATCCCTTTTATGGGCAAGTGAATCTGTGGCGCGGCAGAAGCGCAAAGAATATATTTGATGAGATTCTCAAATTACACACAGAACATTCTATCGAAAACTTCTACTTTTCAGATGCTAATTTCTTTGGCCCGGGAAAACCTGGTAAGGAACGGGCTGTTACCCTTGCAGAACTTATTCTTGCACATGACCTGGACATCCGTTTTGGTTTTGAGTGCCGCGCAAACGATATCGAAGAATACTCACTCTCAAGACTTGTTATGGCAGGCCTTACCAACGTCTTCCTTGGTTTAGAGAGCGGAGATACTGCATCGTTGAAACGATTCAAAAAATACACCACCGTCGACGAAAATAAACAGGCTATTCAATTGCTGCGGGACTATGGGATTGAACCTACCTTCGGTTTTATTATGTTCGAACCCAATTCCACGCTGGAAAGTGTCCGAAATAATTTCGAATTTTTACAGGAGATGGGCATCATGACCAACCCTGCCGTAACTGCCCACCTCCTGCACCACAGACAGACCATTTTTGCAGGGACACCCGACTATCAATCTATGACACGTGAGGCAACCTGTACTGATACCTCGTTTAAAAATTACGAATTGTTTTATAAGATAAAAGACCCAAAAGTCGAGGCATTTTCGGAGATTATTTCAAATGTTTGCAGGGCGGCTTTATCCTTACTCCCAAAAACCTTTACCTGTGAAAGTAATGCATCAAAAGCAGGTTTTGAGTCCAATTTATTTGATACACTCAACAATACCTTGATTGCTATATTCGAAAAAACCTTATCTGACTTTGATGCTAATAGAAACCTTGATAATCCCGATGCGATAAGAAATACCAGCCAGAAGCTGGCGCATGAAGTGGAGACAGTTTTTGGCAAGCAATCAGTCGTCAGTGATTGAACATAAACCCAGCAATGACCGTTTATAGTATTGATGCGAAAATCCCCCTCACCTTAATCCTCTCCCACAAGGGGGAGAGGAAATCTTTCCCTCCCTTGATGGGAGGGATAAAGGGAGGGTGGCATATTTTCATGCTCTCTTGTGAGCCTTTGTTTCATGTGATGACAATTTCCTATAGACTTAAGGTGATGAGATAATGACTAACATAAACAATTCATACGTTGATTCTATATTCCAGCTCAGTTTCGGATACTGGAAATCCTGTATCCTTTTTACAGCAACTGAATTCGATATATTTACCCTGATCAGCAAAGGCAAGGTTACGGCCAAAGAAATTTCTCACTCCATCCACACCAACGAACGCGCAACAGAAATGCTCTTAAATGCCCTCGTTTCACTCGAATTGCTTACGAAGCAGGCAAATTGTTACCAAAATGCTCCTATCTCAAATCTCCATTTAATCAAGGGAAAACCTCATTATCTGGGCGATTTTATTCATCATGCCCAGAATATTATGGAAAACTGGACGATGCTGCGGGAAACTATTGAAACGGGAAAGGCTGTTTCATTAAAGGATTTGCCCGAAGAAGTAGATCCTCATGACCTCAGAGATTTTATTACGGCTATGCATAATATTGCCTCTGTGAAGGCAGATGAACTCTGCAGCAAAATTGACATAAAGGGAGCAAGAAGATTATTAGATCTGGCAGGAGGTCCTGGCACTTACGCCATTGCATGTGCAAAGGCTAATCCGCAACTACACGCCGTTGTTTTTGACTTAGGGCATACAATCATACTTACCCAGGAGTTTATCAAGGCTGCCGGCATGGAAGACCGAGTTACTACACAAGCAGGAAATTGCCTGGAGGATTCATTTGGAAAAAGTGTCTACGATGTTATCCTTGTTTCAAACCTCCTGCATATTTACAACCCTGCAAACAATACAAAAATACTCAAGAAATGCCGGGATGCTTTAAAGGACGAAGGCCAGGTTATTATCCATGAATTTGTGCTGGACGAAACCAGGACACGTCCACAATTCGCAGCGCTTTTCAGCTTAAATATGCTCATCGGCACGCAGGAAGGGTCGTCTTACAGCGAGTCTGAATACAGGGCATGGCTCGAAGACGCCGGTTTTAAGAACATAAGAAAGATTGACCTGGAATCCAATTCGTCCATAATTGTTGGCAAGAAGTAGAAATGATACTTCCTGCTTTTTCGAGAAATAGTATGCAAAAAAGGAATAAAAAATCTAAATTGCTCATCGGGATTACGATCGGCGATCCGTGCGGAATTGGGCCAGAGATTATCTTGAAGGCCTTAAAATCTCCTGCAATCAGGAAGATTGCCAGGTATGTAATTATCGGCAATAAAGAAGTACTTGACAGGACCGCAAGGTCATTGAATATCCCCGTGGGGTATTCAACGATATCCCATATTTCAGACGTTGAGGGCTTAAAATCATCTGTTTTCTTGTTGCCCACGGGTGAATTCAAGCCGGGTC
>MHXP01000218.1 GCA_001824485.1 Planctomycetes bacterium GWA2_39_15
CGGACTGGATATCCTGGGATTTGTTCCTATCGGCGGTGGAATCTCAAAGGGAGCACAGTTTGCGGCAAAAGGGGCACGATTTGCCAAGACAACGAAGGGATTTAAAGGCCTCATCAATCTGACGGACGATCTCGTTAAAACATACGGGGATGACGTCGTTCAGTTTGTGGCAAAATACGGAGACGATGGCATCAAGACATTAAAAGCAACGGACGGCAAAATCCTCAAACTCTCGCAGCAATATGGGGATGATGCTGTTCGATATGTTTCTAAATATGGTGCGAATGCGGGGACTGCAATTGAAAGATACGGCAACGACGTCCTATCCCTGGCGCGTCAATATGGTGATGATGTTATCAAATACACTGCACTTTACGGCGATGACGGACTTCGGATCATTCAGAAGCATGGGAAGGACATTGTACTTTTGAGTTCAGTTTATGGGGATAATGTTATTAAAATGGCCGCACTCCATGGTGATAATGTTATATCGTATGTATCTAAATATGGCGCAAGCGGCATTAAAGTCATTGAAAAATATGGAGATGACGTTATCAGACTGGCAAAAAGACACGGAGATGACGTCATTAAGTACGTCGGTATGTATGGTGATGACGGACTCAAGCTTGCCAGAAAAGGGAAGGTCGGCCTGTTCGTAATGCGCTTTATGCCGCCAAAAGCATTTGCAAAATGTGCAAAGTTTGCCAAGTATGGACTGATTGCCACTACCCTGCTCATCATTGCCACACATCCCATCGCATTCTTATCCGGCCTGATAAATGCGCTTGCCTGGCTATTTGGCACCAGCCCGGTAATCATAGCCGTCATTCTTGGCCTCGTAGCCATCTTCTTCATCATAAGATTTCTGAGAAAATTTAAATGGTTTTTTACGCCATTTTTGGTATGTTTTAAAGTACTGAAAAGGTTTTTGTAGTCGATTTGAATTTAAAGGTTAGTTTCTGACAAATTTTTGAAAAACCGTATGAATACCTTATCTTCCGATACACATCCAGAAATTGAACGGCTTCATATCGAACTAATTCGCAAGACACCCATTTCCAGACGATTGCAGATGGTCGCCTCGCTGGTCAAGACCACACGACAACTATCCTGGCAGGGTATTTGTGAACGTTACCCGCATGATACTGAAGAAGCACGCATAGAACGTTTTCTCACTCTTTTATATAAAGACAACATTCTAGCGCGTAAGGTTGCATCTTTCCTTGCGCAGAGAAGGGAAGCAGATATGAAATGAAAATACCCGACATAATTGAGATTGCCTATAAGGTAATAAAGGCTTTTGAAAAAATTGGAATTGTTTATCATATCGGAGGTTCTCTAGCGAGTTCTGCCTTTGGTATCCCCCGTGCTACACTGGATGCAGATATCGTGGCCGATATTAAATCCGAACAGGTATCTGAGATAGAAGCACTATTAAAAGGGGAATTTTATATAAGTACGGAAATGATACAAAATGCAATTCGGTATCAATCATCCTTCAACCTCATCCATCTTGAAACACTGTTTAAAGTTGATATCTTTATTCTCAAACATCGCCCATTTGACATACAGGCTTTTGCACGCCGAGTACAAAAGACAGTTTCTGAAGATATATCGCAAAAACTATTCTTTGCCACACCCGAAGACGTCATCCTTCACAAACTGGAATGGTATAAGGAGGGAGGGAAGGTTTCAGACCGTCAATGGAGCGATATAATTGGAATATTAAGGGTACAAGGATCGCAATTAGACATACCCTATCTTGACCAATGGGCACAAGAGTTGCGCGTTTCCAATCTGCTTAAGCAGGCACTTGATGAAGTGGGATTGTTTGGTAAACAATAATGCTATTGCATGGAAGGTAAAATTTTTTATGCTATAGCTTCGACAAAAGAATTGAAATCATTCAATGTCCAATCACGTTACAAAAATCTTTCATAAAATCTGGGGTGGTTTCGCTATACCTCATAAGCCAATTCGTTTTAGATGGATTGATTTCTTGCTTGTTTTAGGCATTGCGGGACTATTCTACGGTTTTATTTCAGTCGAAAAAGAATGGACGGGCGTCTGGTATCCTGCCGTCGAAATTGACCTCAACCCATGGAACCTGCCAAAATACACCTTCTTTTCGATGGTGCGGGGGATTATCGCATATGGATTATCCCTGGCGTTTACCCTTGCTTACGGTTACTGGGCGGCAAAAGACAAAATGGCAGAGAAGGTGCTTGTGCCTTTACTTGATATCCTGCAGAGCATCCCTGTCCTTGGTTTTATGCCCGGACTGGCGCTAACTTTCGTGGGTCTGTTTCATCAGTCAAATATTGGCCTGGAACTTACCGCTATTATTATGATTTTTACCGGGCAGGTATGGAATATGACGCTTAGTTTCTATCACTCTCTTTGTTCTGTGCCAACTGATATGCGGGAGGCAGCTAAAACTTTTCGATTTAATTGGTGGCAGACCTCAAATTGGGTTGAAGTCCCCTATGCAGCAATTGGACTTGTCTGGAATAGCATGATGTCAATGTCTGGCGGTTGGTTTTTTTTGATGATAAGCGAGGCTTTTGTTCTGGGTCACAACGATTTCCGACTTCCCGGCCTTGGTTCTTATATGAGCATAGCAGTCAACCAGGGCAATTTCCCAGCCATGGTTTATGCCATCATAGCAATGATCGTTATGATTGTGTTTTTGGATATATTTTTATGGAGACCCGTAGCTGTCTGGTCACAAAAATTCAAAATCGAAGAAACTGGACAACAATTTGCAACGTCATCATCCTTCATCTTGAATTTGTTAAAAAAGGCAGGATTGTTACAGTACACAGAGGGAATTTTCATTTATCTTATAGACGTTATTGCCGGAAATCCTTCATTTAAAAAAAAGGTGCAAGTAAAAAACATCAGAAAAATACAATTCCCTTTTCGTATTTTTGTATGGACGATATATGCCGCTTTCATAGGTCTTTTTGGGTTCGGTTGCTGGAAACTATACCACATGCTTCAAATATTACCACTATCAAGCTGGGGTTGCCTCTTGTGGTATGGTTGCCTAACTTTATCCAGAGTCCTGTCTGCCGTTGCCATTGGCACACTGTGGACGTTGCCTATAGGATTAGCGATTGGACTTTCACCAAAACTCTCTCGCATATTACAACCTGTGATTCAGATTGCCGCCTCCTTTCCAGCCCCTATGCTATTTATACCGATTATTATTATTTTAAAAACCGCCGGCATAGGTCTTGGTTACGGAAGTATCGCTCTCATGCTGCTTGGAACACAGTGGTACATCCTCTTTAACGTAATAGCAGGCGCAATGTCCATCCCGACTGATTTAAAAGAGGCATCGAATCTTTACAAAATGAATCTCTGTCAAAAATTGAAAAACCTATATATTCCAGCCGTTTTCCCTTTTTTAATAACAGGCTGGGTTACGGCTACAGGCGGGGCATGGAATGCAAGCATTATTGCAGAATATGCCGTGTTTAGAGGACATACCCTAACTACCAGCGGACTTGGCGCCATAATCAGTCATGCCGCAGAAAAAGCAGATTTTGCAATGTTAACAGGCGCCGTGCTGACTATGTCAGCCTTTGTAGTGGTCTTTAATCGCCTTGTGTGGCGTAGTCTTTACAATACTGCTCAAAAAAGATATACATTATAAGATATTAAAAACCCTTATCATTATTACGATAAAAAAAAGAATGTAGTATGCCTGACCTGAATATGAGAAACAATTTACTATTATGTGAACTTAAGGATATAAATCACAGCTTTGTCCTGCCAAATGGTAATCCTGTTACGGTACTAAAGGATATTAACCTGTCCATTTTCCGCGAGGAGATAGTTGCATTGTTGGGACCTTCCGGCTGTGGAAAATCTACTCTCCTGAGAATATTGACAGGACTAATCCACCCCACAACAGGGCAAGTTCTTTATCATGGCATATCGCTAAAAGATGTTAATCCAGGAGTTAGCGTCGTTTTCCAAAATTTTGTGCTTTATCCGTGGATGACGGTGCTTGAAAACGTGGAAATAGTTTTAAAGGCAAAAGGCATATCCCGCAACGAGATCAAACAGTTTGCAGACAAGGCACTTCATGATGTAGGGCTTACGGGTTATGAGGAGGCGTATCCCAGAGAACTATCCGGCGGCATGAAACAACGCGTTGGCATTGCCCGTGCCCTTGTGGTAGAGCCAGAAATACTTTGCATGGACGAACCTTTTTCCCAGGTTGATGCATTAACCGCAGAAACCTTGCGTGCAGAAGTGCTGGATATCTGGTCTTGCGCAGAGAAAAATCCCACAACAGTCTTTATGGTCAGCCATGATATTAAAGAAGTTGTATATATGGCAGATCGCATTGTGATTATGGGCAGTAATCCCGGCTGTATCCGCAGTATTTTGCAAAATCCCCTCCCGCATCCCCGTGATTACCGGTCCGCAGAATTTCTCAGTCTTGTTGACCGAATTCATAGCATCATTACGAGCGCTATTATTCCTGATGAAGAAATTACCGCTACCCCTGTAACTGCTTCAACAGAATTCGTATTAGAGCCAATGCCAGATGCATCCGTAAACGAGATTATTGGACTACTTGAAGTTCTCAATGCCCACCAGGGAGAGAGGGACATTTTTCACCTTGCAATCGAAATCCACAAGGAGTTTGGGCATCTGATCAACATTGCCAAAGCGGCTGAATTACTGGATTTTGTTGATACTCCTAAGCAGAAAATATTGCTCACGGAACTGGGAAAAAGATTTGTGGAATCCGATACCAAAGACAGGAAGCGTCTCTGGAAAGAGCAGTTGTATAAATTGACAATTTACAATCGTATCCTTGACATGCTCAAAAATGCGCCTAAAGGAAGACTGGAACGTAATCATGTTGAGGAAGAACTTGTTTTACACTTGCCGCAGGAAGATCCATTAAAGATGTTTAACATCCTCACCAGTTGGGCGCGATACGGAGAACTCTTTGCCTATAGCGAGGATACAGGATATATTACTTTTGAGTAGAACTACACAGAATATTTTGATAACCTAGTAAAGTTTTTTAGCCGGGCGCCGATTTGAATTTATTATATTATCTCCGTTTAGGAATATTTTTGTTGGAAAATAATTAAATGCTATTACAAATATTATTGTTTTTTGTTGGTCTTGTAGGGCTGTATTTTGGAGCTGAATGGCTTGTAAAGGGGGCATCCAGGTTTGCGCGTTCCTTCAATATTAAACCTGTAGTCATAGGACTCACGATAGTAGCTTTTGGCACCTCTATGCCAGAACTTGTTACCAGTGTGATGGCAAGTATCAAACATTCAAGTGACATTGCAATGGGTAATGTCATTGGAAGCAACATTGCTAATATCGGGCTTATATTGGGGCTATCCGCCATTGTTCAACCTTTGCGTATTGATATGAACCTCATCTACCGCGAGATGCCAATCGTGGTTGGCATCTCTATGCTTTTGTACTTCATGGGATGGGATGGCACTCTTAGCCGATTGGAAGGGGGTGTATTGCTCGGAGGTATTTTCTCTTATACTTATTACGTATATCGCGTCGCCCTGAAAGAACCTGATGCCGTCGAACTGGAATACAAGGAGTTTGAGGAGTTTCTCGAAACAAAAAATAATACAGTTACAAAGGATATATTTTTGATTGCAATTGGGCTTGCCAGTCTTGTAGGAGGCGCATACCTGCTGGTTCATTCAGCCATGTATGTCGCCAGGATCATAGGTATCAGCGAGCTTGTTATAGGTCTCACTGTTATTGCAGTAGGCACCTCTCTGCCTGAATTAGCCACTTCTGTGATTGCCGCCATCCGCAAGGAATCAGATATCAGCGTAGGTAATGTTTTGGGAAGTAACATCTTTAATATTCTTGCTGTGCTGGGTATAGCTGCAATAATTCAGCCCTTACAAGTTAATAATGCTTCACTGCGTGTTGATATGCCCGTCATGCTCTTATTCAGCATATTCCTCATTCCCATAATTACATGGAAATTTGTACTTACACGTTTGCAGGGAGTATTTTTGTTGATTGGATATGGTATCTACATACTCTGGTTATTCAAATAATTTTCTATACATTTCCACTCCCAATCAGGCTACCTCAGGCTGAGACTTTTTTACGCCACCAAGACACCAATCCACAAAGAAAATACACAGTGTTTTTATGCCTTTGTGGCAGTTTAAATTCCTTAACATTTAATTAATTCCAATCCAATCTTCGCAACCCTTTCTGGTTTTATCTGAGTCATACATCGGTGATCCTTCGGGCATACTTTAAGCTGACAGGCAAGACAATCCACATCTGCCCTGATAACCTGTCCTATTTCTGCGGGAGTATCTGTGTACCGTGGGTCATTTGGCCCCATCAGTGTCACTACCGGTCTTTTAAAGGCTACTGCTATATGTCTTGGACCAGAATCTACAGTAATCAATAAATCGCATCTTTTTATCAACGCCTTAAGGACGTCCAAGGATATGATTTGATTAGCCAAATTTATCAGTTTTGATTTTACTGCACGTTCAATATCCAGCGCCAGTTTCATTTCGTGCGGCGCGCAGATAATGGCTATATTACAATCCAATTGTTTATTAATGAGGTCTACTGTCTGTGCAAATCCTTCTGCCGTCCAGCATTTTGAAGAGCCATACGCCGCTCCGGGATTTAAAAGGATGAGCGATTTATCGTTGCTTAGATTGTAATTTTCCATGATTTCTGCTGCACGACGCTGCCATTCCTCAGTAATAAATAATTCCAATTCCTTTGAGCGTACTTCACACCCAATCCCTGTACACAAACGCAGGTAATAATCTCCCATATAGGTTGGGCGAAAACGTCCATTTTCATACAATCGGTCTATTCCATCGGTAAGCAACCATGAACGTGCATCCCTTTTGTAGCCTATGCGCCGTTTCACCCCGCCAAACCAGAACAATACGGCGGAACTAAAGGAATTGGGAAATAAAAAACCGAGGTCATATTTTTCTGATTGAATTTGCCTGATAATGGAAACATATCGCAGCCCGCTTTGCCGCTGACCATCCGAGTCTAAAAGAAGTATCTCATCAAACCACGGAGCCCCTTCAATGAGCTTCAGGACATAGGATTTTAAGGCGATGGTTATTCTGGCGTTTGGAAAGTTTTCCCTGATACAGCGGAAGGCAGGCGTAGCCGTGACAACATCACCTACCCAGTTGGGTGATCGGATAATGATATTATGGATATTAGACGGTTTTACCAATGAAACCTCATATAAAACTAATACCAAGTTGCATTCTAAATATATGATACCCCTAACCTAACCCTCTCCCTCAAGGGGAGAGGACTCACAAATATACCCCTCCATTGATGGGAGGGATGAGGGGAGGGTGATCATGTGAACGCAACTTAGTATAAACAAAACAATTAAAAGTATTCTTGATTTAATAGTAACATTTAGTAAATTGTCAAGGCAAGTATTATTAACATAAAATTTCTCTACGCTTTTTCTATTGACAGTTGCTTTCTTCACCAATATTATAAACCATTAAAATTCATGTATTGATCATTTATAGAAGAAACACGAGATACCCCATATGCCGCTTTACGAAATTATATCCCTAATAGGTTTTATCCTGGGTACGACCCTGCACATTGTCCTTTCAATACTGATTGTGCAGCGAAAACATAAAACGAGGAGTGAACTCGTATTCCTCTTCCTCGTTATCAGCGTTGCTATGTGGCACTTTGGGAACGCCGTGTCTTCATTCAGTTTTATACTGTTTGGTAAAGGCATTCCATCCGTCAACCTTGTTGCTGACTCTATTTCATACGCAGGGATTGGTTTTATGCCCAGCCTGCTGTTACACACCGCAGTTTTGTTCCTGTTTGAAAGCAGACCTCAGATTAAAAAAAATCTGCAGAGACTTATTATAATTGCCTTTTATCTGCCCGTGATACCATTTTCAGTGGTTATAAAAAAATTTATACTATCAGAAGACACCTATCTAATGGTCACCGCCACTCAGCTTGTCAAACCATTTGTGTTATGGTTAGTAATAGCGTTGTTTATTGCCGCAAGTATTTCCAGGCGGCTTGCAAAGATGGTAGAAGAAAAAGAAGTGCAAAAGTTTCATCTGGCTATCTTCTGGTCGGTAATTGCAATCGCAATACTCATCGGATTTACACTCCTTTTTGAAGGTAATAAGCTTCCCTATATCGGAAACTATCTTGTATTAATTTCCATGTTATCGTCAATCTTCCCAAGCATTATCTTCTCCTATTATGTTTACCGGTATAATTATATGGAATTTGTGCTGAGGCGCAGTGTTTTTTATTCATTCCTTACCTTAATCTTGATTTGTCTCTATTATTTTGGAATTAAGAAGTTAAGCAAAACACTGGAACATCATTACTTTGTGAATGCAAAGATATTAGAGTCTGTCTTTGTCATCAGCCTTGTATTCTGGTTTCCAACACTCAAGGAAAGGATTCAGAAACTTATTAGAAAACTAATATTCTTCCGTATTGCAAACAGTGAGTATATGTTAAACGAATTGAGCCACGTTATTAGTGCGGATCCTCTGGTTAACTTCAACAAACTGCTCGAGTACGTAGTCACGTCCATTAATAAAGCAACTGCCATAAAATCCATCAATCTCCTCCTTTTCAAGAGTGAACGGACTCAAATTATCGGTAATAAAAAATACGAACCTGTTACTCAATCAGATTTACAACACATAATACAATTTTTTGCCAACGGGGAATATGTTGTTCTGAACAGGTACGAGGTAAAGGAAGTCTCAATCATAAATGAAATGCGACTTCTGGATGCAATCTTTCTATTCCCGATATTTGTCAACCGCAGACTTACAGGACTTCTATGCCTGGGACGTGCCAGACGAGGTGTGTCGATTACTTCTGACAACCTGGATCAACTAATGATTATTGCCAATGAAATCGGCTCTGCAGTGGAAAAATCAAAGATCATAGAAGAAAAACTCCTCCTGGAAAGAAAGATGTACGAAAATGAAAAATTATCCAGCCTTGGCCGCCTTTCCACAAGCGTAGCGCATGAGGTCAAAAATCCACTCAGCTCAATTAAGGCTATTGTTCAGGTCATGCGGGAAGACTTGAAAAACAATGAGTCCTTGCAAGAAGATCTTACCATTATCGTGGATGAAATAGACCGGCTGACCAAGGTCGTCAATCAACTATTGCAATTTGCAAAACCGACCAGCGAATTGAAAACCAGCGTCAGGATTGGAGATGTTATTAATTCAACGCTGGTTGTTCTCAATCATGAGGCAAAACAGAATAAAATCGCTACGTTCTGCCAGATTCCAAACGATCTCCCGGCAATCATCACTGATGAAGGGGCATTAAAAGAGGTATTTTTTAATCTGATTCATAATGCCATCCAGGCGATGCCTTCAGGTGGCGAGATAAATATTAACGCCCATTATCAACCCAGCAACCATATGATTCAAGTAACGATAGCCGATACCGGCATTGGCATACCGCAAGCGTCCGTTCAAAAAATATTCGAACCATTCTATACTACGAAACAAACAGGAACGGGACTGGGTCTTTCCATTGTAAAAAAGAAACTTGAAGAGATGGATGCTGCAATTCGTGTCGAAAACAATGGGGAAAAGGGGGTTTCGTTTATCATAAACTTTCCTTTAAATGAACCTATATTAACACAATTTTAAAACCATGCAAAAGCCATCAATATTAATTGTAGACGATGAAAAAGCCGCACGCTATGGGATGAAAAAGATACTCCAGAAGGACAACTATACTGTTTACGAAGCAAAAGACGGCGCCGACGCCCTGCAAATTATAAAGACGCAACACCCTGAATTGATATTTCTGGATATCAACATGCCGCAGCTCGATGGAATGAAGATACTTGAAATGATCAGCGCAATAAAAAATCCCCCCCTCGTGGTCATCGTCACTGCTTACGGTTCTGAAAAGATTGCCGTTGAGGCTATGAAAAAGGGCGCCTACGATTATATTGCAAAACCATACGAAATTGACGAACTTCGGATTATTGCAAAAAATGCCTTCGAAAGACTTGCCTTACAGGAAGAAAATGCCCGTCTCCGCTTAGAAATTGGGCGATTGGGAGGCATGGGTGAAATCATTGGCCAGAGCGAGGCAATAAAGGATGTGTTTGACAGGATTGAAAAAGTTGGCACAACTGATGTCACGGTGCTAATCCAGGGCGAAAGCGGCAGCGGCAAGGAGCTTGTGGCAAGAGAAATCCATAAACGCAGTAAGCGTAAAAACGAGCCTCTCATTATTATGAACTGTGCCGCAGTGCCAGAAACATTAATAGAAAGTGAACTTTTTGGACACGAAAAAGGCGCATTTACAGGCGCTACAGAAAGAAGATTAGGTAAATTTGAACTCGCAAACAAGGGAACGATATTTCTCGATGAAATAGGCGACATGAGTCTAAGCACACAATCAAAACTTCTGCGCGTCTTGCAGGAACAAAAATTTGAGCGTCTGGGCGGTGCGGAAACCCTCACCGTTGATGTAAGAATTATAAGCGCCACCCACCGTGACCTTGAAGAAGAAATTGAGGAAGGCAGATTTAGAGAGGATCTATATTACAGGATAAAGGTGGTAAATATAAACATACCTTCGCTTAGACACAGAAAAGAAGATATTCCCCTGTTAGCAAACCGTTTTATACAACACTTCTCCGAAAAACATCAAAAGAGGCTTCTATCAATTTCCAACGAGGCAATGAAGTATTTAGTGTCTTATAATTGGCCTGGTAATGTCCGCCAGCTCAAGAACTTCATTGAGAGCGCCGTTGTGCTTGCCAATAGCGAAATTATTAATACATCAGATCTGCCAGAAGAGTTAAAACATCCTGAAAACAATACGGTAACACTTAAAAACTTAGATTACAATCTTTCATTCAGAGATGCAAAGAAGATACTTATAGAGAACTTTGAGCGTGATTTTATAACAAAGAAGCTTGAAGAATGCGGTGGGAATGTCAGTCGCGCCGCTGAGTCGCTTGACATGCACCGGCAGAACCTTCAGCAAAAGATACGAGAATTGCGTATAAAATAATTACAAACAAAAAAGGGGAAGGTTTTTAGCCTTCCCCTTAATATTATTATTTAAAAACCTGCGTTCTTATTTTACACCTTTTAACGTCTTTTCCATTCTGGAAAGAAGTGTGCTCACCTCGGCGAGATTTATTTTTGGCGAAGTAACCCTTTCACGCAATAATGCAAAGGTCTTGTCCAACTCCTCTGATGCAGGTCCCAAATCCCATTTCTGCTGAGATGCAGGTTCAGTTGCGCCCCTGCCTGGTGGAATTGCTGAACCTGAGCCTCCGCCCTTAATCTTTGCTAACTCCTGCTCTAAAGCTGCTTTTGCTTGCTGGAGGTCTGAAAGAGCCTTTTGTTTTTCGGCAAGCTCCTGGTCGGCAATTTTCTTTGCTTCTGTGTAATATATAAGTTGATTCTTTATCTCATCCTGATGCCTCTTCATGTCCGCAGCCTGTAAATCGGCTTTTTCAGAAATCTTCTTGCCCTCTCCTTCAATAGAAGCTATCTGTTGCGCTAATTTATTCTTCGCTTCTTCTAATGCATTAATCTTATTTTGCTGTTCCTGAATAACGGTTTGTAAACCACCAAGCTGGACTCCTACAGCCACTTTGATAGCGCCAAAGGTATCCACTTCCTTCTGCAATTCAGCCGTCTTTGCTGCCAAACCAGCTTTTTCTGCGGTACAGGCAGTAAATTTATCCACAACCTCTTTCTTTGCAGCCTCAACTTTATCTAAATTTTCAATCATTTCTGGAACTTTTAACACCTCTTTACGCCCTGCGGCAAGCTGCCTCTCAAGGGCGTGTACCCGTTCCTTTTGTAACTTGTATTTCTGTGTAACTGATATTCCAAAACCAACACACAGCAGTCCAAAAAGACCTACCAATACTACCATAACTGCTTTCGTTTTCATGTTACAACTAGACATTGGATACCCCCTTTAGCTTAAACAATTTTACTTTCTAATTGCCTGCTTTATTTCTATAATTAGTTAAATAATAAAAAATTTAAATTCGGTTGCCTTTGTTAGCGACTTTTTATATACGCAACCGAGATGGATGCGCTACCATAAACAATGAGATGGTTACACTACAAGTTTGAAATTCTCAACGCTAAAATTTAAATTGTCCCGTATTGACAAACTGCAGTTTGGGAATAATAGCAAAATATAAATCAAGTTTCAAGTAAAATTGTTATGAAAAAAATTGCCGCAAAATTGAGCTTGATTTTTTAAGCAGTATATTATCATAATAACGTTATTATATTATTACTCCGTATAAGCCTTTTTAGCAAACGCTTATACAGCATAAATCCTTAATTTAAACTTACTTATCACGCTGCGTGTAATTAGTTTCATTTTTAACTATGCTATTCCACGTATTTTAGAAAATTACCTTGTTTTATTTGCCAGGTGCCGCTTCAGATAAGACAAATAAGACAAAAATTGACCGCATTCAACTTGCCCATTTATCTAAAAAGAAAATAGAAATACGCTTGAAACTCCTATGAGTAAAGATAGTTTTGTCCATCTACATGTACACAGCGAGTATAGCCTTCTTGACGGCGCTTGCAAAATTAACGACCTTGTGGATAAGGCAGTCCAGCTTAAGATGCCCGCCCTTGCCCTAACTGACCACGGAAACCTTTTTGGCGCCGTGGAATTTTATGAAGCTGCACGGTCGAGGGGTATAAAACCCATTCTGGGCTACGAGGCGTATGTGGCGCAAGGCAGTCGTCTTGATAAAGAATCTAAAAATGGAAAAGAAACTCTCAGCCACATAACCCTTCTTGTGGAAAACCATGAAGGATATCGCAATCTTTTAAAACTCTCCACTTCGGCATACCTTGAAGGTTTCTACTATAAACCCAGGATTGATAAGACACTCCTTCAGGCGCATTCCAAAGGGCTCATTTGCATGAGTGGATGTATGACCTCGGAAATTAATCGCTATTTGATGAACAATCGCTTTGAAGATGCTGTAAAAGTGGCGAAGGGATACAAAGAGATATTCGGCCCAGACCATTTTTACTTAGAAATCCAAAACAACAATCTTGAACAACAGGCAAGATTAGTATCAGGGGCATGTGAAATAGGAAAGAAATTAGACATTCCGTTAGTCGCTACGAATGATATCCATTATATGAATATGGACGATGCCCTGGCGCACGACGCCCTATTATGCATAAATACGGGAAAACACCTGGCAGACGTACAAAGGCTGCGGTTTGGAACCAGCGAATTTTATTTTAAAAATTTTCAGGAAATGCACGCTATCTTTCAACATATCCCTGGATCCCTTGAAAATACCTTAAAAATTGCCAATCGTTGCAATCTGGAAATGACTTTCGGGAAGCTCCACTTACCCAAATTTACTCCACCACAAGGGTTCACAAATAGCACCTATCTCAGAAAACTTTGCGAAGAAGGCGCAATTCGAAAATATGGCTCAATTACACAGAATATACGCGACCGCCTTGACCATGAACTCAAAGTTATTGAAAACACGGGTTTTGTGGACTATTTTTTGATTGTCTGGGATTTCATTCATTTTGCCATACAACATCGCATCCCTGCTACAGGACGCGGCTCAGGCGCCGGCAGCCTTGTTGCCTATGTATTAAGCATAACGAACATAGACCCCATTGAAAACGATTTACTATTTGAGAGATTTCTTAACGCCGAAAGAATCTCCATGCCCGATCTTGATATTGACTTCTGTGCAGAAGGGCGTGAGAAGGTTATCCAGTACGTTAAGGAAAAATATGGTGGAAATAGTAACGTAGCCCAGATTATCACGTTTGGGACAATGAAGGCAAAGGCAGTCATTCGGGATGTTGGACGGGTAATGAATATTCCCCTGTCTGAAGTAGATAAGGTTGCCAAGCTTATCCCCCATACCTTAAACATCACGCTAAAAGAAGCGCTGGAGCAAGAGCCTTCTTTAAAGGCGTTGTACGAGAGCGAAAAACATATTCACGAACTGTTTGACATTGCTAAAAAGCTGGAGGGGCTGTGCCGCCATGCATCGGTACATGCAGCGGGTATCGTAATTTCAGATGAACCGCTAACCGAATACGTACCTCTGGCAAAAAGCGGAGACGTGGTAACGACACAATTCTATGATGAAATACTGGTGGACAAAATTGGGTTGTTGAAGGCGGATTTTCTTGGCGTTAGGAAGTTAACGGTCATTGACAAGGCGCTCAAATTGATCCGCGAAACCACAGGGAAAGATATTGACCTTACAAAAATCCCTATGGATGACAGGGCTACATACGATTTGTTATCCCGCGGAGATGTAAAAGGCGTTTTTCAAGTAGAAACCAGCCGGGGCTTCAGGGAACTTTTAAAGAAACTAAAACCAGATAAATTTGCAGATATCTTGCCTCTTGTGGCGTTGTACAGACCGGGCCCCCTGCAAAGCGGCATGGTGGATTCCTTTATCAACCGGAAACATGGCAAGGAAGAGACAACATATCTTCATCCTTCCCTTGAACCTATCCTGAAAGAGACGCATGGAGTAATTCTATATCAGGAGCAGGTCATGCGTATTGCCAATCGTTTAGCTGGATTTTCCCTAAACCAGGCTGATAATCTCCGCAAGGCAATGGGAAAGAAGAAGCCGGAGATCATGGCAAAATTCAAAGACCAGTTTATGAGCGGCTCTGTAGCAAATGGAATCCCTAAAGAAACTGCCCAGAGTATATTTGAATTGATGGAATTTTTTGCAGGATATGGGTTCAACAAGTCTCATTCCGCCGCTTATGCAGTAATTACATACCAAACCGCCTATTTGAAAGCAAATTATACCGTCCAGTACATGGTTGCTCAGTTGAGTTGCGAAAAAGAAAACACCGATAAAATCGTGGAATATATTGAAGATTGCCGTCGCATGGGTATTGAAGTAATCAAACCGGATGTTAATGAAAGTCAAAATGACTTTACTATTTCTGATGGAAACAAGATACGAATCGGGCTTGGCGCAATAAAGAACGTGGGCAATAAGGCTATTGAATCCATAATTGAATCCAGAAACAAAACAGGGCGATTCACTTCCATCCTGGAGCTTTGCAACCGGGT
>MHXP01000219.1 GCA_001824485.1 Planctomycetes bacterium GWA2_39_15
CTTGCGATAACCTCTTGTGTATTGAAATGTTGTTTTTGCGTTTTAATTCTTTTTTGTTGGCGAAATTTAAGTCGTTCTCGATTGTGGCATTTATCTCTAATAAAACGTTTCGACGCGCGTTAATTTCAGAAAGAGTTTGGTTGACCGAAGCAATGTTCTTAGTTTCGTCACTTAATATCTCTTTGGCAGTATTAATCTTTTTTTCGATACGGTAAACCCTTTGTTTTTCTCTTTCAATTGTTTCTTTAATTTGCATGATCTTTTTACCAGCGTCTTCCGTGGAATTAGCTGCATTACTTTCTTTTTTTACTTGTATCAGGTTTTCGTTGGCAACGAGGATATAATTTTTTGCTATCTTGCTTTCGTTTTCCAGACCCTCGATCTTTGATTTCTGCCTGGTTAGGTTTGCATTAGATCGCTTTAATTCTAACGTGAATTTCTTACGTTTCCTGGATAATTCATTTAATTCATCCTGATATGCAGCAAATTCTTTGGAAATAGTGTCTTTGTCCTTTTTAGGGTTTGACGGCTGTTTTATGCTTGTTGCAAATTCCTTATCAAGTTCTTTGTTACTTTTACAGAGTTGAAGTACCGTCAAGTATTTTGTGGAAGACTCTCGCCTCTTTTCCTTCATGGAAATTTCGAAGGTGGTTTCGTTAAACATGCCCACACTGGGAATTTCTCCTGATTTGTTGTAACGGGGTTTAATAAATTCTCCGCGATATAAAGTAAGGAGCATCTTGTTTTTGTCTTCGTCCATTTTAATAGAACCTTCTTCGGCGAGGATAACATCAGTTACGTAGTCATTTGCATACTGAATCACAGCTATATCTTTATTAACATTGTTTTCCACGCTTCCAATGTAAATTTGGTATGGATACAGGTCTATTTTTTTCTCAAAGATTGCAAGACGCCCTGCAAGAATATTGTTTATAGCACGTTCCTGCAGTAATATTATTTTATAACAAGAACGCGGCAAAATTTCTGATGATAAGGCGAGAGTTATTAAGCTGAAAATTACTCCGATCACTAAAATTGGTGTAACTATTTTATGTATATGAATGCCGCTTGTCTGGATTGCAATAATTTCACGATCGGCGCTCATTCGTCCATAAGTCATAGATGTAGCGGTAAGCAAGGCTGAGGGAATTGAATATGGAGCGGCTTGGATAAAGAGGTGTGGGATGAGCGCCCTGAGAGCAATAATATCCAATCCTTTATGCAATAGTTGAATAGTAAAACCTAAAAACATCAAGAATTCAAAGCATGCAAAGGACGGTAAAAAAGTCCGGAGCCATTCTCTAACAAGATAACGTTGTAATATTTTGTAAACAAATATTTTAAGCATTTTACGAGTTATATGATGTTTATGATTTATTTGTATTTTTTATCTAATTTTACTAGATTTTTCGAGGCTTTCAATCGAATTTAATTGTTTCATCTCGAGAATCAGAAAATATTGGGTGAAATTATCTTCTAGCAGGGGTGTAAAAATTAATATATAGATGTAAATATGATAGTGCCTTACGATGTATATAGAAATCAACATTAACCAGAAGTTAATCTTCTGAGTTTTTACAACTAAGGCAGAAAGGGATGTTAAAAAGAGTACAGTGAAAAAATAGCTTAATCTTTTATAAACTCATAATTTAACTTGAAAATATACCATGAAAGGCTTATATTTGCACGTAAAGGTTAAGTGTTGCTACTAAGTAGAGCGGGTAATTAACAAGATAATACAATATGAGGTGATACCGTAGTTAAATTGTGATATTTTCGGCAACGGCTATTTTCTTTGTGTAACCGAGACGATTGTACTGCCAGTTGGATATTATTGCAAATCAGGTTTTAATAAATACGGAAACGTTTGCCATGATGATAACTAAATTTAGAATAAATTCTTTAATTTTGTTTGTTGTTTTACCCATTGTTTTATTCTGTGGGAATTTTTCCTTCGGTATTGAAAATAAAACAAAAGAACAGATATCTATCCCAACATCTACGGTAAGTGTGGAATTGTCATCCAGTATAAAGTATGTCAGTCTGAGCCTTAAGGACAGCGTTGTTTTTGCCCTCCGGAATAATTTTGATATAGAGATTTCAAAGCTTAATGCAAAAAAAGAGGATTATAACATAACTGCAGAAAAGGCAAAGTATGACCCTACAATGAAATTAGCAGCCGATATCCAGAATAACGAAGTACCCATTAGCAGTAAACTGGTCGGTGGCTTGGAAACAACTTCTATTAGTCCTTATGTTGAAGAGGGCAGAACAGCAGATGCTATAATTCAATCTATGATTCCAACAGGTGCAACAGTATCTCTGGAGTACAATATATTCAGAGATTTTTCGGATCCAGCACCTTTTAGTTTAATAAACCCATATTACCAAAACTATATTGAGGCGAAGATTACACAGCCTTTGTTAAAAGGAGGAGGCTGGTTTTATAACAGGAGTCTCATATACATTGCCAGAAACAACAAAAAAATTTCTCTGGCACAATTCAAAAGTACCGCAATAGAGGTATCCAATACTGTTCAAGAGGCGTATTGGAGTCTCGTGAGGGCAATCGAGGATTTAAGGGTAGCCAGAAAGTCTCTGGAACGCGCAGAAGATTTATTGAAAAAGAACAAGATACAAGTAAACACGGGCACCCTTGCGCCTATTGAAATTATTGATGCGGAGGCGGGTGTTGCATCGAGGGTAGAGGCAATAATTTCTGCGGGAAACGCAGTTAAGGATAAGGGGGATGAGTTAAAAAGAATTATGAATCTTGCGGATAATGAAATTATCTCTGAGGCAGAAATCATCCCTATAGACAAACCTGACTTTCAACCGAAAAAGGTCGAGATGAAGGACACCATTAAAATAGCGATGGAAAAACGTCCTGAATTACAGGAATTGCATCTCAAAACAGATAATGCAGGTATGGAGAAAAGAAGGCGCAAGAATGAATTGTTTCCTGCACTTGATTTTACGGCAGGAATGCGTTATTCAGGACTTGGAGATGAGTTATCCGATGCTAATGATTCTACATTTTCTGAGGATTTTCAGGGGGAGTTTTTTACAGTTACTTTGGCTTTTCCGATAGGAAACAGGTCAGCAAGGAGTGCGTACAATAAATCGAAAACCGATGAGCGGCAGGCTGGTATAAATGTTAAAAAGAAGGAGTTGGATATTGTAGTAGAGGTACGAGCGTCTGTTCGCGCGGTTATGACAAATGCTGAAAGGGTCAATGCCACAGTAAAAGCTAGAGAGTTAGCACAAAGAAGGTTAGAGGTAGAGGAAAAGAAATACAGTGTAGGCAGGTCTACAAGTCTGGAAATTCTTAGGGCGCAGGAAGACTTGGCAACTGCTGAGGGTAATGAGGCAAAGGCAATTATTGATTATGAGATATCTTTAGGAAAATTGGAGAAAGCGAAAGGAACGATCCTGGATTCTTATGATATAAAGCTGGAAGAAGAAGCGATATAGGATATGCGCTCTTTAAAAGTATCCTCATAAAGGGATACGAGAATTGTAAGGCTTTGCTTTATGTTTGTCGAGTAATTCTCGATGTTTAGGATTCCAAAATGCATAGCGATTGTCTCTTAATAAACTTTATTTATAATATCCTTTAATATCTTTAATTTTTATCCCTATAAGGTCTTTGAACATTTGAAGTGAGTGTTTTATAGGGCTGACTTTACTTAGTGCTGAATTTTCCCATTGAATAGGGATTTCTTTAATTTTAAAGTTAAATTTTCGCGATAAATAAAGAGCTTCCACATCAAAGGAAAAACCTTCAATTTTGCACCTGCTAAAGACTGTTTTAGCAACCTCTCTTTTAAATCCTTTAAACCCGCACTGGGTATCTATAATTCCTCTTAGCAATACCATGTTTACAATAAAATTAAATATTTTCCCCATTTTTTCCCTATACCATGGTTGATGAACAATGATGTTAGAACCTGGCATACTCCTCGACCCTATAACCACATCATATCCATTTATAAGATACGGCAAGCACTTATCTATTTCCTCAATAGGAGTAGAAAGATCTGCATCGGTAAAAAAGATGTATTCCCCTTTTGCAGATAACATACCTTTTCTTACTGAATAACCTTTACCTTTGTTTTGTCCGTTTGCCAAAATAATGATGTTTTTGGCCGATTCCGCAAAATTCTGTGTTATTTGCAAAGTATTGTCTTTAGAGCCATCGTCCACTACAATAATTTCATAGGGATAGTTTTTTTGGGAAAGATATGCACAAACGTTACTAAGGGTGGGTAGTAATCTTTTTTCTTCGTTATAAGCGGGAATTATTATTGATAGGAAACATTCTTCCACTGATATGTTTATCACTTTTGGACTCTGATGAGTAAGGATTATCAGGATTTCAAAAATTAGAAGACAAAATTATTATCGTTCGACTGAGCGTTCACGATGAAGTCTGTGGGTATCTGTGAAAATCTGCGTCCTAAATTAATTCAATCAAAACCGTAGATCATTTACGCTAAGAATAGCTGTTAACATAGAAATAACAATTATGCCGATAACAGCGCCCATGAGCACAATGAGCATCGGTTCTATCATTGTTACAAGCCTTTTCATTCGCTGTTCAGCGTCGTTATCGAAATTATCTGCAACCTTAAGAAGCATTTGATCTAAGTTTCCTGTTTCTTCGCCAACTTTCAGGAGGTGGACAGCGATTTCTGGTAAAAATCCCCTCTGTGCAAGTGATACCGTTAGACTTGCCCCTTCTTTTACATTGGCTTTTATATCAATCAAAATATTAGCAAGATATTGATTGGATAGTACGTCTTTAACAATATCCATAGATTTGAGCAAAGGCACACCATTTTCTAACAATGTTCCAAGTGTTCTGGCGAATCTGGATACCTGTATTTTCCACAAAAGATTACCAACAAGAGGTAGTTTCAATATTTTTTGATCCATTTTTACGGCTATATTCTTGTCCTTCCTGATTCTTTTGTATAAAAAGAATAGGGCTATAAAGGCAATGATTATTACCCAACCGTATCTAATAGAATATCGGCTCATACCCATTAGTATCATAGTCGAAAAAGGGAGTGAAATTCCCATTCCTTCAAAGATCTGTGAGAATTTAGGGATAACATAAATAATCAGTGCACCAACTGATATGAGGCCAGTACTGCTCAATAAGAGTGGGTAAATCATTGCAGAGATAATTTCTCCTCTAATTTTTTGCAGTCTTTCCTGGAATGTCCCCAATCTTTTAAGGACTTGCGGTAATACTCCTCCCTCCTCCCCAGCGCGTATCATATTTATGTAGACACCGGAGAACAGTTTAACATGGTTTGTGAGCGCTTCGGCAAATGACTTTCCAGACTTAATTCCATTCAGCAAATCTTCAACAATGCCTTTGATTTTATTGTCATGTCCGGATAACAATATGGACAGGCTTTTGTCAATAGGAATGCCTCCTTCAAGCAACGTTGCCAGTTCCTGGGTAAAAGGTAAAATGGCTTTCTTGTTTGTGCGGTTTGTAAATAATCCTAATTTTTTATCCTTAGTTACCTGTTGAATATTTAAAATAATTTGACCAGATTTGCGGAGTTCATTAATCAGTTCCGCCTTACTGATAGCATCTTTTTCACCTTCAACAATGCCACTTGATGAAGTTAGTAATTTGTATTTAAATTTACTCATAAAATGTTATTGCTTTATGTTTGATCTTAATACGATAACCTGTTCTTCGCCATACCAATCAAGCTTAATTTGTTCCTCTTCTATGCTTTTTACCTTGTATTCCGCAACTTCATCGCCTTCTTCAATGTAAATAAAAGGGTTTTTGTTTTTAGTTGTGTCAGGATTTTCTATTAGTGCCTTTTTGTCGTTTCCTATAATTACAATTCCACGCAAATTGATCTTTTTGGGCGTTCCCTTTGGCTTTTTTTGTTCTGCTTGAGATTTTTCAACTTCTTCTTTTTTCGATGGTGTTTTTGACTCAGGAGGATTCCAGGCAGTGCGATTTGGTGAAAATGGGTTATTTGTCAGTGCGAGTCCATAATAGTCTATTGGTTTGGAATCCATGACTAGCGGAGGTAATGGACTATTCTTTATAGAAATATTTTCTACATACTTTTCCGATTTAATTGAGTTTTCGGGAGGATAATAAACCAACAGCACACTAATAGCCGAAAGGCCGACTACCCCTGTTAGCAAGGCAAGATTTATTATGGGTAAATAATGTTTCCATTTCTTTATCTTTTTGCCGAAGATTTGTGTTACAAGCAGTAATGATTTTGCGTTGACGTTAGTGACGTTCATATACGTTAAGATTTCTCCTCCATTTCTATTGAAGCGATGGCTGTGAAGGTAGAAGAAACTGTTGCCCCTTTTATAACACTTAAACCTAAGGTTTTGATTTTTATATCGTCTATAAAAAGTAGTTTGTCATTATTGTATTCTATGCTATACAAGAAATTCTGCAGTTTCTGAGAGCTATCTATGTCATTAATTTCGACATTGATTGATATAGCAATTAGATATGGATTTTTATTAATTACCTCTTTTTTTAAAACCGTGCTCCTGGTTACATCTAAGCCGTTGTTGTCTGCCAACTCATCTATAATATCCTGTAATTTTGCAGAAGCAATGTCTTCTGTTTTTTCAGATAGAAATTTATCCTGGAGTTCTAGATAATATTGTTCCAGATCGTTTAACCGGGTCTCATATTGTTTTTTATTGATTACAAAAGAATAATATTTTTTCAATAGTTTTTTTTGTGTTTCCAAGCGCTCTTTAGTTTCATTAATTGATTTTAAGAAAGGGGTAACTACGATCCTGTCAATACCGATATAAAAGAGAACGATTATTGAAACAATCAATAATACTCTTTCCCTTGTCTTGAATTTTCTAAACCGTTCTAAAAGTTTTCCCATATTCTAATGTTTTTCAATAGTTCCTCTTATTCTGAATTTTTCCCGGCCACTTTGTGTTTTTGTGACTGGAGAGGTTAAACCTACTCCTGAAAAAAGAGGTGAACTTTCTAAAGTAGGTATCAAATTCGTAGAAGATACGGCATCACCTTCTATTTCAAAGGTATTGTCTACTATTGTTATTGCCTTTGCCCATGCATCGCTGGGTAACACTTTAGCCAACTCTAATATTATGTCAATTCTTGGAATATATTTCTCTTTTATATTATTGACACTGGAAACAGCTTCGTCCAAGATTGCTATACGATCATGTATTTTCTCGACACTTGAAACATCCTTTTTAATTGATTTAATCTGAATATTTACAGTTCTTAGCGCGGCCAGATTATTTATCTTCTGAATATATGGAATAAGGAAAACTAAAAATATTAAAAGACCTACAAAGAAACACATTGACGTAATTTGTGCATTTAATCGCTTTCTATGAAATTTGACAAGACTTAAATTGCATGGATAGTTTGATAAACCGTAAAGTCCCGCGCCATATGATTCAGAATTTTCATCCAACAATTGAAAAGGAATTTTATATTCATTTGATAAAAACCCATTGTTAAAGTTTAGTAATAGTATTTCGTCCAGGGGTTTTGCTTTAATTTGGCTAGCTAATTCAACTTCAGTTTTTGCAATAGAAGACGATATCAAATGACTATTTTCAAATAGATTGAAGCTATAATTTTTAGTATTTTTACAGGCTAATACAACCGAGCCCTTCTTTTCCTCTAAAATAGGGAGGAATGCAAATGGCGAAATAATAACCCGCGAAGGTGTAATCTCTAATGTTTGCAACTTTAATAGGATATTATCCAGCTCTAATTTTTTTACAGCGACAATGAGAACCTTTGTTTCGTGTCTAGCCTGAGATACGGGATGAATATCAAAATAAACATCCTCGTTTTTAAAAGGAATAAAACTATCTAATTGGTATCCGAGTGCTTCTCTTAATTCTCTAAGGTTAGAATGTGGATAATCTATTTCTCTTACAATAGCAATATCTCTTGGTAAGGAAAGAATTATTTCTTCTACAGATTTTTTCCCAGGAATTAAAGCAGGATTCAGTTGATGGGTATCCTTGAGCATAAAATCTTTGATTTTAAATGTATTGTGTGAATATTTAACCAGTTTTCTACAAATAGACGTTATTATAAGATCGTTTCCATTTATGGACAAACCCATTGCTCTTTGAGAAAACATACTAACAAAAGGTATTTTATTCATATTACAAAATTTATTAAAAACTATTCAGGATAGGTCGCAATAATTTTACAATAATCAATGCCTTTTTGAACAAGTACCTTATAATAATATTTTACTTTATTGTCCGAAGAAAAGGAAATTGAATTGATCGTCATGTAGTTTGAGTTATCTATTGTTATATAATTGATAATCTTTTGAAAGTCCGAGCCGACAATACCAAAGGGTCTAAATATTTCTCTTAAATCTTTAGCGTTTCTAATTTTTCCGTGTTTCTCCCTGTATTTAACTACAGCTTCTGCTATTTCTTGGGTGATCATAGGAACATATAGAAGGACTTCTTTTGGTGCAAAATTGACGTTGATTTTGCCGGATCCATAAATTGTAAGGTGCTCTCGTAGCAATTCAAATATTTCCGGGGTAATTCCACGAACTAAGGTTAGTTCTTCAATAGTTTCAAATGGACCATTCTTTGGTTCGTATGGTTCCGGCAATGTATCATAATATTGTTTTTCAGCACCGTTGACGTGATGTAATTCGTCTTCGTCCAGCCAGTCTAATATTGAATCCGTTATGATTTCTGCTGCAAGCTCTTCTAGTTTATAAGCAGTTAGAACCTTAACGAAACTAGTTCTTGTTTCGTTTGTTATTTTATTTATGTTTATCTTAGCACCTTCATCACTTATAAAAACTTTGCAATTTCTATCGCCTATTTTTAGTGAGTAAGGTCTGGTGCTTGGCATCCACGCAATGCTTGTTTTATCTTTCTTGCTTGAGTCTGGATCTTCCGTCTTTTCAAATTTTGCGGAACTGCCACTTTTTGTTTCTCTTTCCTGTTTTTTTTGTAATAACATTTGAGTAGCGTAAATACAAGCTCCACGTGCAGCATAAATATTTTTTATGCGCTCGGTAAAAGTAATTTCTGTCTTTATTGCGATGCTTGTATTGCGAGTAAAATTTAATGCAATAAACCCAAAAATTACTATTGCCCAAAGGCTAAAAATGAGGACGTAACCATGATTGGAGAAATAATCTCTTGCTCCCTTCCATTTTTCGATACTATCAATTTTATTGCCATTGGGATTTTTCCAATTACCTTTTCTTTCCATTTTAAATTCGTACCTTCAATAATATCGGTATCTAAAACTGGTTCATTAATAGCTTCTTCGATATCTGTTTCTTCATCGGCATTTTTCTTTGCAGTCTCAAGATATGCGAAAGAAATTGTTGTACAATTGTTGAGAAATATTGTGTGGTCTTTAAATATACTTATGCCACTTTCGGGTTCTTCGGATAGTTTTATTAGTATCTTCGGGTTGACCTTGGTTTCTGTGTAAATGAGGTCCCACAAGCCGTTGTCGTTTAATTTGACTGAGTAATTAGCTACTATTAATCCCTGACCGTAATGTTTTTTAAAAGAAAGGGGGGAAACAAATGTAAGAGAATTATTTTCCCCTGTAAAATAGGCGGTTTTCTTTGTCTTTTCGTCTGCTTCGGTAAATAGATCAACCTTCTTTAGAATATTTTGAATACGCAAGGCGGTGACCTGTTGCCAGAAAAAATCAAAGGCAGCTTTTTCTTTTGTAGTGTTATTAAACCATGCTTCTTCTCTTTCCATGGAAGACAAGCCCGTTCTTATTGCATGGGCGCCGGACATGATCAAGATTGTACCAATGGATATAGCTATGAGTAGTTCAAATAGAGTAAAGCCTTCTTTATGTTTCACTTTTGACACCTTTTTATGGGTAAGAATAATATTTTATTTAATCTGACGACTTTTCCTCTGTTTCATCTTCTTCGGGTTCGTGGGTAAAAAAAATTGTGTCAATATTTATTCCCTCTACCACTATACTAAGAAATCTAGCTCCTTCAGGAGGAAGGTCTAATATTGCTTTATCTTCATCTGTTAAGTACATATTGTTTATTTTTTCCATAGCCTCTTTACGTTTATTTATTTCTTTTACTTTCCATTGAACGCCATCTTTTGCGGTGCCTTCAAAATTCTTTTTCTCATTCAATTTTTCGTGTTCTTTGCCAAGTATTCCTAAGAAAGCCTCTTCCGTCTTCGTTCTGGCAAGAAGTAAATATTTTGTATGCTCATCAATTTTTCCCCTTAACCTCGAGGAATTTCCTATCATACTAAAAAAAATACCAATAGATATTCCAATGATTGCAAGTGCAATCATGACTTCAAGGATAGTAAAACCGCACTGAATGCGTATATTAGTATTTTTCGATATCATGTGTCCTCTGCGTTAATAATGGTTCTATTTCCTTAAGTTTTTTCTGAAAGGCAGAGGTTAATGAGTCTGCATCTTCTGCATTATTTGCAATATAAGGGGTTATTAACATTATCAATTCTGTTCTTCTCTTGGCAATAGAGGTAGTTTTAAACAAATTCCCCAAAAAAGGGATATCCCCCAGTAGTGGTATTTTACTTATACTTTTTTCATCTTTTTGCTCAATTATGCCGCCTAAGCTTATTGTATGTCCACTCTTTATTATTAGGGAAGTTTCTGCATTACGGGTAGAAAAAGTTGGCGAATTACTAACACCTGTCGTTGTTTCTTCGGCATTGCTTACCTCCTGTTTTATATCTAATGTGATAAAATCATTTTCCGCAATGTGAGGGGTTACTGTAAGGATGATGCCTGTATCACGATACTGTACCTGTTCAAATGTAACGGTTGTACCTGATTGTTGACCAGAACTTGCAAGAATGGGTACTTCACTACCAATTTGTATATTTGCAGATTGTTCGTCTCGCACAAGGAGATGAGGTGCAGATAGTATTTTTGCATTAGAACTTGTAGCGAGGATATCCATCAGGACTTCAAAATTTCCTTTAGTATATGTTATGGTTGGTGTTTCAGCCGTCCTTTTGAGGTCTCCCAATCCAAATAAATTAACGCCGCTTCCCAGGTCCCATGACCACTCTGTTCCGTAGTCCAAATTACTACTAAGAACAACTTCTACAATTAAAGCTTCAATAAATACTTGTTGAGGGGTGGCGTCTATAGCCTCTATGAGTGCTTTCATACCCCTATAATCGCTTGGTAATGCTCTGATAACGATTGCATTCGTTTTTGGGTCTGCAATAATCTTCATTGCCTCGAGTGGTTTTTTTCCATACGGCCTGGGTTGTTCAGCCATTTTTTCTCTATATAATTGTGATAGAATTGGCATAATCGTTTCAGCTTTTTGATGTTGTACTTTATATATATAAAGTCGAAGGTCTTCTTCTAATTCTGATGGAGGTACGTCTATGCTTTTTATCCAGACGTCGATTTTGGATAAAAGTTCGGGTATCTTAGTAACAACCATCATCTTATTTGATTCTGAAAATGGCACGCAGTTGAATTCAGCATCGGGACCTGCTTTTGCTCCTAAAGATTGTGCAAGCGTTACAATGTCTTTAGCCATATTTCTTGCATCAGCATATTTGAAGTCGTAAATTTTTACGGCTTTGCCTGCAAAAAATGGCACATCAAAGACTTTTATTAATGTAAGTAGTTTTTCCATATTTGAGGCATGCTCGATAAGTATAAGATATTTAGAATCACCGTGAGTAACGATATTCCCAAGGTTTGTCATAAATGGCCTTATGGTAGGCTGCAAGTTTTTTGGACTTTCATACTCAAGAGGAACTATTTGAATTATTATATCTTTACTTGCTGGGGGGATTTTATCTCCAGTAAAAATAATACTTGAATCCTGGCGGGCGTCTGCTCTGGGAAGTACTCTATATATATCACCGTCTTTTAATATTGAAAAATCATATACATAAAGCAATGTATTAAGCATTGAAAGAAGTTCTTCTTTGTATACCTTTCCAGTGGCATGGAGGTTTATTGGACCGCCAACCCTTCTATCAAGGATATAGTTTACATTAAGAATCCCACCCAATATAACATGCAAGACATCTTTTATTTCGGCATTATCAAAATTAAAGGCAATGTCAATTTTTTCTCCAGTATATTCTGGTTTATGAAGTAAGGGTTCAGGTTTTTTTCGTTCCGCCGGATATAAAAACTCATCTGGTAAGACTTCCTTCTTTACCTTTTCCTTTTCCTCTGCAACCTTTTTTTCATCTGAAATTTCATATTCCCAAGCCCTTTTTTCTGTCTCTTCCGTTGTTGTTGAAAGAGTCACTGGCTTCCTAAATGGTGTAAAATCAGATTGTTTTCTCTGCATCTCTTTACAGCCAGTTATAAATAAGACAAGAGCTGCTACGCAAAAGAACAGGCATTTACTCATCAATAAATCTCCCAAATAAGTGGGTAAACTTTTTAGTACAACTTTGCTTTTCATTTATGTCATGTATTATAAGGAAGAACAACTAAAATTTGTTTCAAGTGGATACGTTTAATTTAAACCATGCTGGCAGGCAAGAGCAGAGTGATGCGGAAGGGGGGACTTGAACCCCCACCCCGGTATCAGCGGGACTAGCCCCTCAAACTAGCGCGTCTGCCAATTCCGCCACTTCCGCATTCATAGAATTGTTCGTATCTGATTAAAATAAAACTACTTAACAATTTTAACAATACACTACAAAAAGTCAAATATTTTTAATAAAACGCAGTATTTAAAATCACTTGTAAATGTTTTTGATTTTCTTTAGTTCTATCATGAAATTCAAGGTGTTCAAGGGAATTTAATTGCAGTTTGCTTTGGTAATAATGTTTAAGAGATTATTTTAGTTTAATAATTATTTTGTGTGAATTGTGATATGGATTACATACAATATCTGAAAAATTTGATATTATCACTACAGTTATGAACCAATGAGGCTTTTTGGATAAATAAGAAGATCTGTTGAGAAATATATTGACAGTTTCGATTAGGAAATTTAACAAAAGCTAGAATGCCTTTAGTATCAAAACTCAGAGGCCGATTTATAGATTGAGAGCATTTTAGATTTAATATTTAGGAATTTCTCTTTGAATTATTCAGGGTGCCTTTAAAAATGGGACGATAATAGAGAGTCTTAATTATGCGTATCATCAATAATATTAATGGGAACCTAACGGTTTATGAAATCATTTGTTCTAAAGAAACAAGGCTTTACATTTATTGAGTTGTTAGTAACCATTGGTATAATAGCTATCCTTGCAGGCATCATAATTCCAATCCTTAATATGGCCAGGCATAAGGCGCAGCATATCCTATGTGTCAACAATATGCGACAGCTATTCATTGCCTTTGAACAATATGCAAATGATAATAATGGTTTCCTGCCTCGTCCCAATAATAGCGATACAAGTAAAGATGGTACAAAAAACTGTATTGGTGAGGTCTGGTTCAAGGCTGTTGATAATTACCTATCAGCATTACAACTTTCTAGTAAAAGGGACGAAATTTTATTAGAAGAAAGACTTATGTTTGTAAAACAAGACCCGGTTTTCAAAACGGTACCTATTTCAGAGCAAGATGCAACCCGTACAATAAAAATGAATCAAAATCTTGTGCCAGCATCAGAGTGTCAACGATCAATTGAAACTATTGAAAATCCGACAAAGACTGTATTGCTATTTGATGGTAATATTTATAATAGTAGTGGTGATTACAGTACTGCAGTAGCAAATAAATTTGAAGGATCGTATGGAAGTGTTGCACAGAGACATTCAAAAGCTGCAAACATTCTTTTTGTAGATGGCCATGTAGAACGCATACAAAATGGTAATTCAGATGGTAAAACAAATGAAGGTTGGCCAAACAGGCAGGCAGGACAGGGATTGATTTGGGATACAGATAATCCTGATTTACCATAATGAAACGTTTAACGGTCTTCTTTTATCTCGTTTATACCGTCGGCCTTTGCCCAACGTTTACCCAATGGTTTTTTCCAACGGACATCAACATAGTCCATCCTTTTCAGGTTGGTTCCTTCTGATTTTGCGATACTTAGTAGGTTTTGCAGTTTTTCTTCGTCAGAAAGTTCGTTAGGCTCATTACATAATGGAGAGCATCCCCATCGTATTTGTGTATTATTTTCCGTCCACAGAATAATGTCACTCTTGCCTGTAGTTCTTTTTTTGCACACATTTGATACATCTACAGCCAAAATTTTGAAGATATTATGGACGTTGTTTGTCCTTAGAAATTTTATCAGCTCAATGCCAGCTTTAACTCCTTTGTCATTCCATTCACTTCCGTACAAAGGCAACCTTGCGGGTCTATTATTTTGGATATACGGACTGTCATATTCTTCATTTGGTAATATGTAATATTCTTTTGGCAGAAGGATGCCATCATCATCCACAAGATAGGCATTGCGTCCGCTTTTAACTACTGCCGTTGGTTTGCGCAAAACAAGTTTAATATTTAATTTATTAGGGAATATCCTTTTGATCGAATCCACTTTTTTAATCAAAACAATTCCCCCGTAAGCATCTGATATTTTTTGAGTCAAATTGTTTTCATACATGCCGTAATATTCGTTTAGGGATGATACATGTTTTATGTCATTTGAAAAACGATCTGTTACCCAAGATGGTGTGTTAAAAGAAAAAGTAGAGGGGCTGGCATTGAAAATATTTAAATCAGTTGTAGAATACCATGCGTACTTTATTCCCCATATCGTTGAAATTATCACAAATGCAGATATAAAAAAACGCAACAAAAAGGGGTATAGAAGTCTTTTTTGTTTCTCCATTCTCGTTGAAAGGAGATTCAAAAAAGGCTTGAGATCGAAAGTATTATTTATAATCTCTTTAATTTTGTATTGATGCATCTGTAGTTACGAGGCTGTTCTGGAAAGCCAGTTCGGCAATCTTTTTACATAATGAGGAAAAGGACATACCTGCCGCCTTTGCTGCCTTAGGCAGCAAGCTTTTCTCGGTAAAACCAGGAATTGTATTTACTTCTAATAAATAAAACTTGCCAATATTATCCAGCAACATATCTACTCTGGAAAATCCTCTGCAACCAAGGACTTTATGCGCATTCAAAGCTAGTTCTTGCGCTTCGTTGTACAAAGAAGGTGAGAGATAGCCTGTATTATTGAGAAAGTCTTCAACGGTATTTTTATCATTTCCAGAAGTTGTTTTCACAATCAGATATTCTGTTCTATTGTCTTTGTATTTAGCATCATAATTATAGAATTCCACTGCTGTCTTTATTTCAATAATGGGTAATGCCTTGTCATCTAATATTCCCAGGGTTAATTCCCTGCCTTTTATGTATTTTTCGATAAGTAATTCGTAACCAAATTCAAATGCCTTTTCCAAACCTGTTTGAAGATTTTTAATGTCTTTAATTATTGATATGCCTATACTAGAACCATTTCTTGTTGGTTTTAAAACTACCGGGAGCCCGAGTTTGTTTATTTCCAGTTGTATTTCGGTAAATTCCTGAAATTCCGTTACAGTAATATAGTCTGGAGTTGTAAGCCCTGCTTCGACAAAACATTTTTTTGTTGCTAATTTGTCCATTGCAAGCTTGCTGGCATTTATTCCTGAACCAGTATATGGGATTCCTTTTGATTCTAAAAGTTCTTGTACACCGCCGTCTTCGCCAAAATATCCATGTAAGGCAATAAATGCAACATCTATTTCCATATGATCAAGTTCTTCGATCTTTTCGTCTTTCACATCAATGCAAGAGACGTTAAATCCTGCTTCAGTTAATGCCTTTGCTACTGCATTGCCAGAACGCAAAGATACTTCACGCTCTGTAGATATACCACCCATCAACACAGCAATGTTTTTTGGTTTCATTTCATTCTCCTTCATTCTGATTTTGTAACTAAATCGTTAGCAACTTTCCATACGTCACCAGCACCCATAGTTATAACAAGGTCGCC
>MHXP01000220.1:0-15844 GCA_001824485.1 Planctomycetes bacterium GWA2_39_15
AGTATTCCCATAAATTTTTCATCTGGATATTACCATTAAGCTGCTTTAATAGTCGGTAGTTAAACTTGGTTTTACCTTTACTATTTTTCTTTGCCCAAAGCATTGTTTCTGTAACAGCACGAAAACACGAACCTCTAAAATTTGGCGGGGCATTTCTCTTGTGTAGAATTATATCGTTCAGGATTTTAAATCCTAAATTCTGGAGCACAACGTTAACAACACCTATACTGTGATATGTACCAGTAATCCAGATAGTTGCTCCATCCTTAAGAATTCTTTGTGCTTCTTTAAGCCATTCGTAATGAAATTCAAACTGGTAGGAAAGTGATTTTGAGTATGCCCATTTTGCCTTTTGTGTATCAAATGTCTCGGCGTGACCATCGTTCCGTTTTATAACTAGGCCAGATTGGTTCCCAAAATAAGGTGGATCCGCAAATATAAGGTCAATACACTTATCAGGTATTTTCTTTAGCAATGAAAGAGCATCGCCATTATAAAGCTTTACTCTCTTTTGTTGATCGTAAAAGAAAGGAGATAATTTGTGTTTCTTGTCGTATGGTACGGTTTCTTCTGCACAGGTTAATTTTTCAAAGTTTTCAAAGATATTCTTCATGATGAGATATTAATTATTGCGACAAAGCCCTTTCCACTCATCTTTCAACTCTTTATAAAACTCACATGTCAATTTTTGCTCACACTCAGGACAAAAGCCATCGCAGCCGTCATCCACATAGGTAAATCCAAGTTCTGTGAATATTTTGTGGTGCTGTTCAGGGTCATTATAGTATTTTTCAAATTTCTCTACTGTTTCATTAAAATACTTTCTTAATGCCTCTTTTTCCTGAACATCTTTCATACCTGAAAATCCTCCATTATCACAGCTTTGTGAAGATATAAAATTAAACACACCCCTCACCCCTCTTGATAGAGGGGAATCTAGCGGTATTTTTGATTGTATATTTTGTTTCAAATATTTATTGTTGGAAACAATAAATATATTCAATAGAATCAATTGAATTATAATTTAAAGAAGGCATTTGTCAAATAAAAAATTTAAAATAATGAGGCTTAAATTTCAGGCAGGAGGTTGCTAATTTTGGGCACGACGAAATGGGGGATATTGAGTTTTATCATTTTGAATAACAAGGTATTCACTATTACTGGTTTTCAAAAATGAGATTCCTCACTCCGTTCGGAAAGACAAAACCAGCATTTTGAATAACAAGGGCAGGGTGACTACCTTTTATTTCCCTTCCTTATTGAAGGACTGAAATCAAGAAAGTATATTTCACCTCTTTTCGGTTGCTTCATTTTCTCTTTGTCTTAATACCAGCTTTATATTTTGCACCGGGCTTTTCGCAGATACTCAAAAAATCTTCCGCAAGGCGTTTGTCTTCTTCTGCAATTATTTTATAAATATTTCCTGCATGTTCGATAACCTGCTGTCTTTTGTAATCGTTGATCATTTTTGTGATCGCTTCTCTAATCACCGCACTTCTATTCTTTTTTAATCCTTGCGATAACTTATCTATTTCCTCAAGAAGTTCTATTGGAATGCTTATTCCAAGTTTTGTAACTGGCATTTAATACCTCCTAATAATGCTATTATGAATTGATAGGAATACCAAATAGAATACCAAATAGAATACTCCATTTCAACTTTTCATTTATCGCATACTATCGAGTCCTAACCAGAACGAGTCGGAAGAGTGCCAAAAGTTGGGCAGTGTTAAAATCTGCCCCAAAACCTTGTACAAAGCGGAATATGAAACTTCTTAAAAAATATTTTTGCCGAAAATCTAAATATTTATCTCTGAAGGTACTATATCAACTGCGAATTAAATTTCAGGCAGGAGGATGTTAACCTGTGAGCCGGGGAAATACGCAAGATGAAATTCTCTCTCTTTTCCCCATGCCCATTGGGGAATTATCGAGAGTTTTGCAGTCCCTGAACGGATAGAGAGTTTGCCGTTCCATTGGTTGACAAAACGCCTTACTGCAGCCAGGCCGTGGCCTCTTCCTTTTTCTGCATATCGTGACGCACCGTGAAGCAGTGCCTTTTCAATGGCTTCAAGGTCATCTTTTAATGAAAATCTCTCAGATAGTGACATCCTGAAGCCTATGCCAATATCCATAACGGCGATTTTGACAATATTTTTATTCATGCCCTGAAAATGATATTTCTGGATGCCTACAAATCCTTTAGTCTCACTGTGCTCGATGATATTCTGACATACCTCTGAAAGGGCTACGATAAAACCATTAATTGCCCTTTCATCGTAGTGGAGATGTTTTGTGAGGATTGATTGGGCGCGTTCTTTGACCTTTCCGACAATGAAATGAATATCATCTGATTTTTCTATAGGTGTTATTTCAAGCAAGACATCCGAGCTTTGATTTCGTAAATATTTTTCTGATATTTGAGGTTGGGAGGGTTTTAAGGTGAAATATCCACCGGCAAATCTGAAGAAATCCATCCTTTCGAGGTATTTAAGGACTTCTTCTGATTCCGGAAGATACAGGGTTTTTTGGATGCCCTTTGATTTAAGAAGCTCTCCAATCTCAAGGAGACCAATCATGCCGTAAGGGTCTATAAAGGTCACACCATGAAGGTTAATTTCCGGTGCTTCTCTAAAGATGTGCAGCGCCTGTTCAAAGGTGTCTTCGGTTATTTGTGTCATCAGTTGAGATGAACAAAGAATATCAGGGAATTTATAGATTTTATTATCTGTGACTATCTGCGGAAATCTGTGTACTAGCTCATTAAACTCATAATTCTTTATAGAGTTACGTCTTGTTACTTTTTCTCATCGGGTTTGGTTAACACACCTTCAGACCAGTTGATGATTGCTCCAATGTCAACAGGTTCGCCGCCGATGGTCATCTTGTGTTGCCGTCCTTCAAGTAATTTCTTTTCTTCACCTTCTAATAGCAAAGTGGCTTCGCCTTTTATAGATGTTACGATTGTTTGAAATTCCCCAGCCCTGATATTTAACGTACCTTTAGTTGTACGTATTCGTCCATTTGGTGTTTCAACTTCAAATGGTATCTCTGATTCTTTCACGGAAATAAGAACCTGTCCGGTCTTAAGCTTGATCTTCCACGCATCATGAAAATGCACCTCGGTATTTGCGTCTATTCCCACATCAACCCCTTTTTTTGTTGATATGGCAGTTTTCCCTTCGCTGCCAGTCTTCAGGGTAATTCCGTTCCGAAAATTGATACGGTTCGGCACCTGCTTCCATTCCGTACCTCCAGGGTACAAAACTTGAATATTTCCCTGGGCATTCAACAGGCCAATTTCCCCGCCCTTATGCGTCAGATAAAAGAATACCGCTACCAATATAATCGCCCCGCCCCCGACTATAGCGCCTAAAAATATGAATCCCTTCTTGGTAGGCCTTGAAATAAGTATTCCTAATTCGTAAAGGACAAGCATGGGGATGGCAGTCATGGTTTGGGTAAATGGGTCAGGTGGAGTGACTATAGCAGCAATGATAAATATTACTAAAATAGCATACTTTCTCCATGATATAAATTTATCGGGCGTGATGAATCTAATTTTTGTAAGGAGAAGCATGACAAGAGGCAATTGGAATACCAATCCCAACGCCACGGTCAACATGAAAACGAACGAAACATACTCCTTCATGGTGATAATAGGCTGGATACCTGGGCCAAGGATGCCAATCAGGAATTGAAGACCGAAAGGGATTAATAAAAAATACCCAAAGAGCCCTCCAACCACAAATGCACCATAAGAAATGGGAAGAAACAAAAGCACATACCTTTGTTCTTTTTTATACAGTCCCACACTCACAAATTGCCATATTTGGTAAATGATAATGGGATATGCCAAAAAGACTGACGTGATAGCGCACAATTTCATGTAGGCATAGAAACCTTCCTGATAGCTCAACACCTGCAACTCTGTTGATAGTCCAGCCTTTATCATGGCGAATTTATGCGGATTTTTTGCTATATCCAGTATCTGTACCTTAAAAAACCAGCATACTACAAAGCAAAAAACAATGGCGATAAGTGAATAAACAACCCTGCGCCGTAACTCTTCCAGATGTGTGCCTATCGACATCCTTATGTTTTCAAGTTCATTTTCAGTATTTATTTCTTCTGCTTTTGTCTTTTCCACACCAGTACCTCGATGGGTTTATACCTCTTTAATAATTATCTTTGCTCTTGAAAAATGTAACAAATATCGCAAATTTATATTACAGACATACTTTTGAAATTACAAGAAACAATTCAAGTACCTCTATTCAGGGGATTTTAATTAAATAGAAAAGCCTTGAAAGATTTATGGGTATATGCTACTATTTTGCATTAAGTTTTGATTTTATAATTTAAGCAGATTAATTTGTGATTTAGTGTTATCCGCAGACCCAGTGAGGGCTATTTTATGGGTAATGAATTACAAGGAAACTTAGTTGGTACAGGAAAGACTTTCGGGATTGTTGTCAGCCGATTTAATAATTTTATAACAAAACGTTTACTGGATGGTGCAATAGATGGACTTGTCAGGCACAGTGTAAAAGAAGAAGATATTGATATTTTTTGGGTGCCGGGCTCCCTTGAGATACCGCTTACAGCCTTTAAGCTTGCACAGAGTGGAAAATACGATGCGGTAATTTGTCTGGGTGCTGTTATTCGTGGGGAAACAGCACATTTTGATCATGTTGCGAGTGAATCCGCCAAGGGTATTGCACAAGTTGGATTATCCACGGGTGTTCCAACCATTAATGGCGTGATTACAACAGAGAACCTGGAACAGGCTATAGACCGTGCTGGCGCAAAGACGGGAAATAAAGGGACAGAGGCTGCACTATCTGCTATTGAGATGGTAAATCTATTTGATCAAATACAAGCCGGTGTAAAAACATTCAAAAAGCGTTAACCTGATAATTGTATTTCAACAATTTTCCCGCATAATTTTTCCAGAACGATGCCAGAACTAATATTATTTCGTTGATTTATTATTTTAATTGCTCTTATTAAAACCAAACATTCCATGCGTAACAGAACGATTGCCCGTGAGCTTGCCATTCAAGCCCTTTACCAAATTGACCTACGCGGTGACGAAATTATTGATGAAATTGATACCTTTTGTAAAAACAGCGCTGAAAAGCAGGATATTTACACGTTTGCCATATCTCTTGTCAATGGTTGTCGTACACACATTAAAGAAATTGATGAAAAGATATCGGCCGTTACAGAGCATTGGGAATTGCATCGCATGGCTATTATTGACAAAAATATTTTGCGTTTAGGTGTCTACGAATTATTGTATAGAGATGATATTCCCCCAAAGGTTTCAATAAACGAGGCCATAGATCTTGCCAAAAAATTCAGCACAAAAAATTCAGGAACGTTTGTAAATGGGATTTTAGATAAAATTTATACTCAGTTTGGAAATGGGAAATTGAAGGATAACAAATATACTTCAATTCTACAGGAAGAGTCGGAAATTGATTATGGGAATTCAGACCTGCACATACACACGGATTATTCCGATGGTACGTTAACGCCAGAAGCAGTTGTTGATGAAGCCATTCGGCTCGGCATTTCAACAATTTCTATTACTGATCATGATACTGTTGCCGGAGTAATGAAGGCATGTCGCTATGGATACGGTAAAAATCTCCATATAATTCCCGGCATAGAACTTTCCTCATATCTTGCCCCTTCTGAGATTCACATACTTGGGTATTTTGTTGATGTTTATAATGCATCTTTGCAGAAAGCGCTAAAACAATCCTATGAAGATAGGTTAAAGCGTATTTATGCAATGGCGGATAAATTGCGCAGTCTTAATGTTAATATTGACCCACAAGAGGTTTTTACACTGGCTGGAAGGGGGTCGCCAGGGCGTATGCATATGGCAGAAACTATATGGAAGCATGGTTATTGCAATACAATCATAGATGCATTTACAAGATACATAGGAGACAAGGCTCCTGCATATATTCCTAAAAAAACACTAAATCCCCAACAGGCTATTGAATTAATCATAGGAGCAGGGGGGGTGGCTGTTTTAGCACATCCTGGCTTAACCCAAAGAGACCACGTTATTGAAGATCTGGTGAAATACGGTTTAAAGGGAATAGAGGTGTACTACCCATCTCATACTCCACAAGCTGTCAAGAAGTATGTCGAGATGGCAAAGAAGTACAAACTGGCGATAACAGGAGGTTCTGACTTCCATGGGGAGAGAAAGATTGATACTCCTATTGCCAAAGTAACAGTGCCAGGTGACTTTGTCAGTAATCTTAGACAAAAATGTATTTGTCATAAAAATTGAATTAGGCCTTAGGCTACTTTTATTTGCGCAACTGAGACGGTTGCGCTACATAGAGCGGACTCAAGTTCGCATTACATAAACGTAGCACCGACCTTTATGGTCGGCATTGGCGTGGGATAGACCCCGCGCTACGGTCTTAACATTGAAATTCCTTGCATTTAAATTTATAGAGGATGTAGTAGTTTATGGAACAGCCGTCAAAAAAGGAAAAATCTAAGGTTTCGTCAGAAAAGCGTAAGAATAGTTTGGAACAATCCAAAGCCAATTTTTGGCATAGATTAAAAAACCTTACTTTTGAATCACCGAAGACTGTTGTTTATGAAGGTGATACAGTAAGGCTGATTCCAATCACACAAGAAACTGCCGTTGTTAAAGACGACACTAAATGTCAAGTTTCGGTTTTATCTGAGAAACAAGTCTTAATCTTGCAGGAAACTGCGGTTACTGAAGTTGAAATTGAAAGACCAGTTTTAGTACCACCTGAAAAAGTTGTCAAAAAGGAAGCCGTCGAAATTCGACCGACGGTTTCTTCTGAAAAACTAAAGAAAGGGTTGGAGAAAACGCGCAGTCGTTTTTGGTCTCGTTTGGGGAAATTCTTTTCTTTTAGAAGAAGTATAGATGAATCTGTGCTTGAGGAATTAGAGGATATCCTGATTGGTGCGGATATAGGCGTAAAGCCTGTCCAAAGATTGATTAAAAAAATCAAAGAAGCTTGGAAGTCCAAAACTTTAACCGAAACTTCACAGATAAATGATTTTATAAAAGGTATATTAAAGGAAGACCTCCAATCATGGCAAATTGATATCCACTATGCCCGAAAATCTCCTACAGTCATCATGGTTGTTGGGGTGAATGGGGTAGGGAAAACGACTGCCATAGCAAAACTTGCAAATTTTCTAATTAAGGACGGCAAAAAGGTAATGGTTGCAGCAGGCGATACGTTCAGGGCGGCGGCAACAGATCAACTGGAGATATGGAGCAAACGTATAGGGGCAGAGATCGTAAAGCATCAAACAGGTTCTGACCCCGCAGCGGTAGCCTACGATGCGTTAGAAGCCAGCATCTCAAGGGGTATTGATGTATTAATCGTTGACACTGCCGGACGCTTACATACACATGAAAATTTAATGAACGAATTAAGTAAGATTAAACGGGTTATTTCTAAAAAAATTCCTGATGCACCTCATGAGGTATTGTTAGTGCTCGACGCTACAACTGGACAAAATGCGATATCTCAGGCGAAGGTGTTTAAACAGGCTGTAGATGTAACTGGAATATTCCTTGCAAAATTAGACGGTACGGCAAAAGGTGGCATCGTGCTGGGCATGCGCAGTGAAATAAACATTCCAGTAAAATTTATTGGGCTTGGTGAGACAGCAGATGATATAGAGAAATTTAACCCCGACGCCTTTGTGAATGCCTTATTTGAATAGTATATTTTTCATCGCAGAGGATGCAGGGTTTGCTGAGAAAAAATACAAATAAATTCTATGCAATTCTATTTGTTACTTCTGATAATAATCTATATGACCGCAGAGTCTGCTGGTGGATTGAACAGGTACTTTGCTAACGATGATAAAAGACAAGGTTTTTTTTAATATCCTTCGCTTTAATCCGGATAACGATAAAAAACCGTATTTCCAGAAATTTGAAATCCCTTTTATTCGGAAAGATCTGACGGTACTGGAGGGACTTTATTATATCCAGCAGCGATTGGATAACTCGCTTGCCTTTCGGTCTTCTTGCAGGGCGGCAATTTGCGGTTCTTGCGCTATGCACATTAACGGGAAATATCGCCTTGCCTGCAACACCCTCGTTTTAAAGCTCAAATCAGATATTGTCACAGTTCGCCCACTTTCTCATATGGCAATCCTCAAAGACCTTGTTGTTGATATGAAACCATTTTGGGAAAACTACGAACATATCAAACCATATTTGATACCTGGCAAGTCATTACCAACGAACGGAGAACAAATACAGAGTCCAGAGGAAAGGACAAAGATTGATGTGGTAATTGATTGTATTCTCTGCGCATGCTGCCATTCCTCATGTCCTGTTACGGCGTTGCATGAAAAATATTTTGGACCGATGGCGTTTATCAATATGAGCCGTTTTCTATCTGATACAAGAGATAACGCAAAGGAGGAACGACTGGCAATTGTAAACGATGAATATGGTGTGTGGCGGTGTCATACGGTATTTAACTGTCAGGAGGCATGTCCCAAAGACTTAAATCCGTCGGGTTCTATTGCCAATTTAAAGATGGAAATTGTTAAAAATAAAATATAGAGAAAATAAATTTTGACAATACGATTTATCAAGGAGGGATGGTAAATATGGAAGAAAAGAAAAAGATTGTTGTCGTCGCAAGGGCTGAAGGTATTGAGATTGTTGTGGAAGGTGAAGAAGATACAGATGATTATGAATTGGTACTCTCAAAAACCCAGGCAATGGAACTTGCTATGAGTATATTGAATACCCTGTACAAGATGGGTATAAAGATGTAAGTGTTACAATGGGAGATAATAATTCCATCAAACGCATATGCGTGTTTTGTGGTTCCAGCCTTGGTGCTCGTTTGGTATATACTGAGGCTGCGCAACAATTAGGCAAGGCTATCGTATCAAACGGAATTGGGCTGGTCTATGGAGGAGGGAGCATTGGTTTGATGGGGGTTATTGCAGATGCTGTTTTGAAAGAGAAGGGTGAAGTTATTGGTGTAATTCCTCATGCCCTTTCTTCCAAGGAGTTTGCCCATCATGGTTTGGCAGAACTTAGAGTTGTGCCGAGCATGCACGAACGAAAGGCAATAATGGCTGAGTTATCTGATGCCTTTATTGCAATGCCGGGTGGCTTTGGCACTTTTGATGAGTTTTTTGAGATTGTAACCTGGGCACAACTTGGACTACATGCAAAACCGATTGGTTTGCTTAACGTAGATGGTTATTTTGATTTATTACTGGAGTTCATAAGCCATGTATTACAGGAACGTTTTATAAACGAAGACCATCATCGGCTGATTACAACATCTGACAACCCCGAAAAACTATTATTGGCGCTTAAAAGCTATAAACCCTCACAAAAACCGCCTAAATTAATTGATTGGAAAGAAACATAAAACATTGTAGATAGTTAACCATTGATACTCACAATAAAAAGGGTAAGTATTCCGTCTAACATTCATGGAATACTTACCCTGTTCGTTTATTACCTTAACTGACTTTTACCGTAATCTGCGTTGGCTTTACCTCTTCCTTCTTTTGCAGATTAATCTCCAGCACACCATTTTTGTATTCTGCCGATACTTTATTTGGGTTTACTGAGTTGGGGAGATCAACCGAACGAGAAAAACTTCCATAGCGTCTCTCCATACGATAGTAGTTTTTACCCTTTTCTTCTTTTTCTTCCTTCTTCTCACCTTTAATTGTGAGGGTATCACCCTGTATGGAAATATCTATCTCCTTCGGATCTATGCCTGGGATTTCTGCTTTTATTATAATTTTGTCTGCAGTCTCCGATAAATCAATTGGGGGCATCCATGCGCCAGTTGCAGAACCATATTCAGATAAATCCCAGCCCCCGAAAAACCGGTCAAACATCCGATTCATTTCACTCTGGAGTGATGAAATGGAAGGTAGATTCGACCACTTTATTAAGTCTTTTGCCATAACAAACCTCCTTATAAAAAATTAAAGATATAAAACATTCCTTATTTAATAGCAAAATTAATGCCTAGAGAAAAATCGTTATTCAGATATGTAATAATGCTATGAAATGTAATTACTTATGAGGTAAGCAATATATTTGCATAAGTAAATTTCCAATGTCAAACTGACAGCTTGGCAGATATTACCTTAATTTACAGTAACAATTTAGTTCTTTGAAAAATCTCAATAAAGATTAGATTTTACCGATCTGTTCTGTGGAGGGGCGAAGCATTTGCCAGAATTAACATGGATGTCTTATTTAGACCAGCAAATGCTTCGCCCCTACAGTAATACAAGGCATATATCAGGTTTTTCTTTCAAAAAACTAAATTGTTACAATTTATAAAACTCTCGTGTCCTGAAAAGCCACTGCTGAAACAAAATAATATGTTATAATTGAGCAAAAATTCTTTTATAATTCTTATGTTTATTTCTCTAAGATTATAAGATGGTTAATTTGATTTCTGTTTGCTGTTGCTGTGTGCTATAAAAATATTAAACATTTAATGAAAAGTAACGCATGCAACGACCAATTGTTATTATTACTTTCTTGTTTATATGCGGCATTTATTTAGGATACATCACAAATATTCCCATCCATGTTACAATTGGAGCCGGTTTTTTGTCATGGGTAATTTGTTTTTTGTGTCTATTTTCACGTCAGTTAAGCGCATATTTACTTCCATCTCAGGCTGTTTTGATTATTGCGATAGCAATTGCATATTACGATTGTCGTACTGATTTGCTTCCTGTCAATCATATAGAACACGTATTAACCACCCGAAAGTCATTACACCGCATAACGGGAATAGTTGTAAAACCACCTGTCATATTGGATCAAATTGTATTGGATAAACAATTACCTCGGCTACAACAAAGGCAAAATTTTAAAAGGTCAGATTACAAAGTATCATTTACAGTCCGTGTGGAAGAGATAGAAACCGCAGTGGGATGGAAAAAGGTATCTGGGTTTATTAAGGTAAATTTGTATTTGCCGAAACAGGACATTTTGGATACAAGCGATACCATGTCTGTTTTACATAGATTAATTTATGGACAAAGAGTGGAGCTTTTTGGATATGTATTTCTCCCAAAATCAGCAAGTAATCCTGGTGAATTTGATTACAAAAGCTACTTGCACAGACAAATGCCATCTGTGCGCTGTTTAATGACAATTGTAAACACAAATAACGTAATAGCAAGAGGGACATACCATAATAATTGGATATACAGTTTTGTTTATGCATTGAACAATTATTTAAATAACACTATCTACGCCCACACTTTCAGTAACAGCGCACCGTTAATTAGCAGCATGCTATTGGGTAACCGGGTTGATCTTTCGAGTGAGACGATTGATAATTTTATGAAAACCGGAATTATTCATTTCATAGCTATTAGTGGTTTTAATGTTGGAATTGTGGTTTTTACTGTCCTTATACCGTTACGCCTGCTTGGAATAAACCAAATATTATCAACAGTCATCCTCATGATTGTCGTTATATTGTATGCCTTTTTAACAGGACTCAATCCACCTGTACTCAGAGCCAGTATAATGGTTGTTGTTTTTCTGAGCAGTTTTTTGGTGCGCAGGCAATGGGATATAACCAGCGGCATCTTTACTGCTATATTGTTTATTATTATCAGAAACCCATCTGACCTGTTTGATATTGGGTTTCAGCTATCAGTGTTGGCAACTATGGGTATTATTTGGGTGACGCCTAAAATTGAGGGAGCCTTGTTCAAGACGGCATTGTTCATAGAAACATTACAAGTAAAGTCTGAGCGAGGGAGGTTCTTTTTCTTAAAAAAATACCTTCGGAAATCTTTGTGTGTTTCCCTTGCCGCATGGTTAGCCACCCTGCCCCTTACGGCTTATTATTTCCATCTTTTCACGCCATTTATTTCTATCATTAACATCTTAGTATTTCCGCTATTCTGGATCATTATTGTTTGCGGCATCGTGTTGCTAACGCTTGGAACAATATGCCCTCCTTTGGCTGCAGCCTCAGCATGGTTAGCATCAAATACCAATGTTGCTTTAGAATCCCTTGTTTCTGCACTTTCATCCTTGCCATTTTCACATTTTTATGTTGTTGGACCTTCACAGACAGGAATCGTAATCTATTACTTATTCATCCTGTTACTATTATATCGCACATATTTATCTTTGGATGTTATTAGAATTTTAATATGGGGGTTGTTTAGCGCCAATATATTGGTTTTTTCAAGCATAATTAAATTTCCAAATCGTTCTTTAATGGTTACTTGTTTAGATGTAGGACACGGCAGCGCTATATTTATTCAATTTCCAAATGGGAAAAATATTTTGTATGATGCGGGTTCATGGCAAAATTATGATGTGGGAAAATACATCATTTCACCGTTTTTATGGGATCAAAATATAAAAAAGATTGACCTTGTAATCCTATCCCACGAACATGAAGACCACTGGAATGGGTTAGCCTCTCTGGTCGAAAGGTTTTCTATAAGATCCATTTATTCACAACCTCATTTATTTGCATCAGAAGCAGGACGAACAATACTCCATATCCTCAAAGAAAATCACATAAGAATCGCCGCTCTTTCTTGTGGTGAGGCACTGGCAGGTTTTGAGCCTATAGTGGTAAAGGTATTAAATCCTACATTTTTTGATTCTAATATTAACTCTGTCAATGATAATTCCTGTGTTTTAAAGATTGAATACCTTGGGCATTCTGTTCTTCTATGTGCGGACATTCAGGAACGGGGAATAGAATCAATCTTATCGAAGACCTCAGAAATCAAGTCAAATATAATTCAGGTGCCTCATCACGGCTCATTTATGAGCAATCTGGAAAGATTATTTAATACTGTACAACCGAAATATGCCTTTATCAATTCAAGCGAAGGTACTGTTTCTTACAAAACGCTTGATGTCTTACAAAAGCATCATGTCAAAACTTTACAAACACATCTGGAAGGGGCTGTAACGTTTAAATTGAACAAAAACGGGATAGAGTACTCTCCATTCAGCGAATGAAACCTTAATTCAGGACTTCGGCAATTGTTATTTCCATTAGTAAAGTAATTACAACCCCCTAAGTCCCACTTAACAAAGTGGGACTTAGAGGGTTCTGTTTACAAGTGGCAAGTGGAAAATCAAGCCACCATATGAATAAAAGAAAATCCCTGCTTTAACCGTAATGACACCTCTCATGACTATTTTTCGGTACATTTATTTTGTTTATTTGAAATCATATTGTATAATTGTGGAAAAGTAGTTTATTCCATCCATATCATAAGTTGTTGACATTAGTTATAACACATAAATACCTTATGTCTCTTCCAATTTGGATACTTACGGGACCTACAGCCTGCGGCAAAACTGATATAGCCATAAAAATTGCTGAAATATTTAGTGCAGAAATAGTCTCGGCAGATTCTATGCTTGTATATCGCGGTATGGATATTGGTACAGAGAAACCTCTTCCAGAAGTAAGAAATAAAATTCAACATCATTTGATAGATGTTGTAGAGCCATGGGAGGAGTATAGTGTTGGGAGGTATGTGAAAGATTTTGAATCAGTTATTCAGAGTCTTTATCAACGGGATAAGCCATTCGTAGTAGTAGGGGGGACTGCTCTCTATTTAAAAGCCATTATGAATGGCTTGTTTGAAGGTCCATCCGCTGACTGGGAATATCGCAATTACTTAAAATCTATTGCCATGAAAGAAGGCTTAAACGCATTGCACAGAATGCTTGCTGATATAGACCCAGAAGCGGCTAGTAAACTACATTTTAATGACCAAAAGAGGGTCATCAGGGCACTCGAAGTATTTAAAAAGACAGGGAAAAGTATCTCGTCTTTTCAGACACAATTTGGGTGTAATAATCCTAAGTATAACTGCGTGGAGGTTGCTATTAATTATGATCGTGATGTTTTATATAAACGTATAGAAGCGCGTGTGGATCGCATGTTTCAGCGAGGACTAATAAATGAGGTGCAAACTTTATTAAACAATCCGCTGGGATTAAGCAAACAAGCCTCACAGGCGCTTGGTTATAAAGAAATTATTGATTTTTTCAATGGAAAATGTACACTTTCCGAAGCTACAGACGTGATTAAAAGAAATACACGCCGATTTGCAAAAAGGCAGATGACTTGGTTTAGAAGTTTCCCGAATATTCATTGGGTTCATGCACAAGCTGATGATGACACAAAACGCCTCTCAGAAATAGCCATTGAATGGTTTATACAAAATAAACCTTTACAGGTATAACAAGTTACCATGAAAGCCTTATGAATACTGGTAAACAAAGCAGTTTGCAACTTATATCTGTAGGCTTATGTCGTACTCCCGCCGATAATCCCCACTTTTATAGCAGTGGTATAAATATGCGACAGGATTGCACCGTCAATATTAATACCACTGTCTTTGACCTTGTCCTTTTCTTTGCGGTCAATTCTATATTTCTCGATAACAAACGGTGTTATTTTATCAAGCGGGTAATCGCCTGGATACCGTGTCAATGTAGTGACCGTGCGAAGCTTTAACAAGCCGCTTTCTAATATTATTGTCTAGTTTGTCTAAATCTCTTTCCGCTTTACCTGTAATTAACACCCTCATAAGCTATGTTCTTTCTTGTAGGCTTTGAGAGATTTTGTATTACCATGCCTTACATCACCTAACGCCTCTTTAATACCTTTCAACTCATCTTTGCTTATTTCTTCATCTTCTTCTGGTACATTTAACAGAACATCAATGATTTTATTGTCTCTCTTTCTTTTCCCCATTATGAGAAACTCCACAAATTATTTAACTGTGTAAGTTTCTGCTTCCGACAAATTATCAATAAGTTCATAAAGTGACTTTTTACTATTACCTTTTGTGGTTTTCAGCATAATTACTTCCCTTCAAATGAAAAAGGCTAACTGCAGAAGGTCACGGCTTCCACAATTAGCCTTCAACACGGATATTGCTATCCGCTTCTTATTATTTTGCAATGACCGTGACTCATTACAGGACATTTCAATTAACTATTATTTTCTATGCACCAGTTCTACATGCTTTAATGGTCTTATACCCTTAATAATATCCTGTTTTCTCTCTTTCACAGTATAAAGGTCATACTGATTTTGCAGACTTAGCCAAAGTTCTTCTGATGTCCCAAAAAACCTTGATAGTTTTACTGCCATCTCAGGACTGATGTTTCTTCTCTCATTTACTATCTGATTTATAGTCCTGAATGTAGTGTTCAACTCTTTTGCCAATTGTGACTGTGTTATTCCTAAAGGCTCTAAAAAATCCTTCTCCAGAATCTCGCCCGGATGTGTCGGCTTTCTCATCAAATCAACCATATCTCTACTCTCCTTTAATGATAATCAATAATTTCAACATCATAAGTGTCCGATCCTCCAAACCTGAATACAATTCTATACTGGTCATTAATTCTTATGCTGTATTTCCCTTTATATTTACCCTTTAATAGCTCAACTCTATTACCCTTTGGTATTTTCAAATCACTCAAACAATGTGAAGAATTCAAGTAATCTAACTTGCGTAACCCAACTTTACAGACTGCAATATCAAATCTCTTGCTTTTACCTGTTAGATATAGCTTTTCAGTATCTTTGTCTGCAAATGATTTAATCATGTCTTAGTAATATTATATAACATGTAATGTCATACCTGCAAACACTAATATTAATAATTATCCATGTCGAGAGCATCCCTTCGCTCATTAAACATATCCCTGGAATCAAAAGTAATGCTGAAAAACCCTAATCTAAACACGCGTTTTTGATACTCAGGACGCTTTAAACCACGCTGAGCATAT
>MHXP01000220.1:15853-45192 GCA_001824485.1 Planctomycetes bacterium GWA2_39_15
TTTTTAACACGTTAAAACGCTGTTTTAGTGGGTGTTTTTTAGAATTAAAACAGTATCCCTGTGTAGCAAATACCTAATAAAGTGGACTTTCAAAAAATATGGCGTACTTCAGAGAGTGTCTAATAACATGTACACGCATTGCTACCCACCCCTTTTTGTATTTTATAAGCATTAGAGGTTATATATGAGTACGGTATCCTAAAAAAATATCCCCAACCCTCTCCCCTGTTTAAGTCGTACTTATGTCGTACCTAATCATAAAAGAAGGTAAAAACAGATATAAACAAAAAATAAATGAATTTCCTTGAATGCCTTAAAAATAGTGGTAGAATCAAAATTCACCAAAAGCTATCAAAAGACATAAAAGCACACAAAAAAGAACAGTGGTTTACACAAAATAAACCCTTATTAAAAGGTGCAAAGCGATGAAATTTCGTAATATCACTATTACTCCGAAACTTCCCAGCTTTAACATTAATAAGCTATCACATGCCGTAAAGCAATTCAGAACAAATACTGCCTGGGGTCTGGATATCGGCGGACACGCTTTAAAAGCTGTGAAGATTATGCAGACGCCAAATGGATTGTTTGTTGAAGATATGGATATCATTGAATATCCTGTGATTCCACTAGGTGTTAATTTCATGCAATCTCAATACATTAGTGAAGCTGTTCACGCTTTTTTATCAAAGCATCATATTAAGAAAACGGATAATATATTGGTATCCATTCCGGGGCATCTCATATTATCAAGATTTACCACCATTCCACCTGTAGATGATAAACAATTAAAAGACGTCGTCAATTATGAAGTGAAACAACAAATTCCATTTGATTCCAAAGACATTGTGTGGGACTACTATTTACTAACTGAACGAACTCCAGGTATGGAGAGCTTAGAGGCCGGGCTTTTTGCATCCAAGAGAATTTCTCTTGACAATATATTGACAAATATCGGACTTCTTAAACCAAAATTAACTACATTGCAAGTCTCGCCTCTGGCTATTTACAATTTTACACTTTTCGACCGGCAAGTTTGTGACCCAACAATTATTATAAATATTGAGGCAGAAAACACCGATTTGATTATAGTTGATGGCATGCATTTTTGGATTAGAAGTCTCCCACTTTTCAGTGTAGATGCTGATTTTGTGAAAGAAATCCAGAGATCAATAGAGTATTATATGTCTTTATCCAAAGAAACGGCTCATTTTAAAACCATTTTATTAATGGGTCACGGTTTCAAAGATTCACACAATATAAATTTTATAACTGACAATTTTAAATATGAGGTAAAAGTTCTTAAAACCCTGAACAATTTGAGATTGTCCGATAAAGTTAATCCTGCATATTTCAACGAAAGTCTTATAGATTTGGGTGTCGCTTTAGGACTAGCAATCCAGGGTATAGGATTATGCCGGGTAAAAACAAATTTATTACCGCAGGAACTAATCAAAGCAGTAAAAATATCCAGAAAAAAACCTTATGCTATAGCCGTTCTCGGCTGTTTAGCCCTGTCACTTGCCATTCAATACTGTGGATCGCGTATTCAAATCAATGCTCTTAACAATTCCAGCAATTATCATCAAAAAGTATTACAAAACATAAAAGAACTTGAAAAAAAATATAAAAATACTGAATCCCTTGCACAAACTAGTAAATCAGCACTTAACCTTATTTCGTCCATTGACTCTTCAAGATTTTTTTGGATTGAGTCATTAGATAAATTATTATCCTTAATCCCGAATAATGTATCTATAACCAACATTCAAACCTCGTGGATAGATGCCGATACATTGAAAAAGGAAGTTGCTGGTAAACCGACGTCTCAAGGGTTTTTCCAGGCTAGAAAACAAGGTACATCAGTAAAACCCGGTACTTATAATAAAATACTCTTTATGGGAATCAAGGGAGAAAGCAAGGATCCTGGCATAAGCTTTATAGAAGAACATATTTTAAAACCTATCCAAAATTTAACCCTCTTTGATCAAAAAGTGCCTGCATTCAAAGATGTGGAAATAGTTCCAGGTTCGTGCCGTCAAATAGAATTTAAAGAAAGCAAAGATGGGTGTATTAGTTTTGAGATACGCTGGATTGTAAAAACACAGGATGAAATCCAGGCGGAGACTAAATCATTGCCTTCAATACCCGGCACCCCAACATCGTCTGTAAAATCCTGAGTGCAGGGAAGGAAATGTTAATTTATGGATATCGGTAAAAATGTAAATTTGTCAAAACTCAGGGAAACCCTGCATGGTATTTTTACTGTCATATATAGCTTCTGGATATTAATTGGTAGTGTGTTTTTTATACTGATAACATTCTTTTTTGTATTTATATATCCCCTTTCAGGTTTCTATAACAGGGCTTACAACGGGTTCAATGATTTAATAATGGCATTAGAACAATATGCCTTTAAAAAAGACATTTATAATGACAAATGGATCGCATCAAAAAAACAGGAGGCTGACTTGTATGATAAAGAGTATGAAAAATGCAAGTCCTTTCTAAAAGAAAAAGACTCTCGGCTGGAAGCATTTTTCTTAATAGAAGACCCTGAAAAGGGCATGGTTGAGATTGAGGATGAGGCGATCTGGAAGAACGAATATTTAAAAAGAGTTTCGGCGTTGTTAGCAAAATTAGAGGCAAATAATATTACCGTTAGCGAAGGTGCCTTGCCATTTCAAACGTGGGGTTCGGATATCCCAACATGGGATACTATTCTGCCTGTACAAAAAAGATTCTGGATTTTAGAGTCTCTTGTCAATATAGCTACTAACAATACTGGGGTTATAAGGATCGAAAGGATTACATTTCGGGAATCGGTCTATACCTATGACTCTTCTCTTGCAAACATTTATTCAGTTATACCAATCACCTTAAAAGTTGAATTACAGTCAGACCGTATTAAATATTTATTATACGAAATTCTTAAATCGGATATTCCGTTCGTTATTGAAGGTATCAATATTTTAAGTACTGATAAAATTTTTAATCCTGGTTCTTTAACAGAAAGTGAAGGGACTTTAATTAAAGATACGGATAAAAACTTACTTAACCCAATTATTGACATTGCTATTGATGCGTATGTTATAGATTATAAGACGTAATTAAAAACATGGATATTAAAAACTTTATATTTAAATATATTGAGAAATTAATACTCGGCATTACGGTGTGTTATCTTATATATACCTTCGTTCATAATTTTATAATATTGAATTTAGAGACGCATAGAATGGACACAAAATTATTATCATTATCCAGCACAATTGACAGAAAGCTCAAGGCAAGTACGTCTCCTGCAATAGATACTGAGCTAAAGGATGCAGCACAGTTGGAACAACGTTTAGCAACTCCTCCTTCTGTAAGTTTTTTACAACGGCACCAAGTCTTCAGTAAGTTTTCAAAAGGAGAAGCAGTTTCTGAGGTTACTACTAGAGATTTATTAAAAAAACAGGAATTAGAAGCTACACGGCGTTTAGAAGGTGCGCCACCAGGAAATATAGAATTTATCTTTAAAGGAGGTACTACTGATATGGCGCTGATTCAAGTCAGGAAACTATATAAAGATAAATGGTGGGTAGAAAGCTTTGTGGTGGAGAAAGAGAAAACTATTGGTGAAATGAGAATAATTGGGAATGATACTGTAAACTTTGATACACAATGTAAATTAATAGAAATTATTCCTCTTGCACAAAAACCGTTTGTTATTAAAAAAACCGTGGCTCTGAGGGATGAAAAGGGCGAATTTTTAGGCACTTCTATTACAGAAGAAACACACATGATTTCAACTTCAAAGATTGTATTTGAAACCAAAAAAGGGGAATCTTGCAATCTGTGGATAGGAGAATTAGTAAATATTGGGACAGACACCATTACAGTTCAACCAACAAATATCTCTTCGACTAATTAACAGACATTTTTTAAAAGAGGGCAACATGAAAAGCATCTTTTCTATAATCCCAACCATTCTATTGATCTTATTGCTCCTTGTACCATATCAACTATTAGCACAAAACAAAGATATTTCGGGTACACCAACTAGCGCTTCTATTACAAATAATCATTATCTCAAGACTGCAAAGACATACCTTGTACTAAATGACTATGCTAAAGCAATTGATGAACTCGAGCTGGCTATTCTTTTAGAACCTAATAATGAAGAGGCACAGACGTTATTAAAGGAAACCAGAAAAGTTTTAGAAGGTGAAATAAAGTCGCTTGGGGTGCAAGACAAAAAACGTGAAACAGAAGATAAAACAGATACACCTCCTAAAGATACGTATCAACTAATGCAAAACGTATATACTGCTATCAAAGAAGAACGATATAATGATGCCTTAGAAATAGTAGATTTAATCCTTATAATTGATCCTATTAACAAAGAGGCGTTATATATTAAAGGAAAGATAAACGAGGTGAAACATACACGCACAACTGAGAATTTAAAAACTACGCAATCGCAAGAAAAATTAAAAAGCTATGAATACCTCAAGGAAGCATCCATTCCTTATCAGGGCACCTTAAGATTTCCTGCGAAGGAGCAGTGGAAGGATATTTCAAGCCGTATTCTTCCAGAGTTGGATAGAATTGTAGAAGAAAACAAGAGAAAAACTGAGCAACTCCGACTGATTCCAAACCCGGCAGGATGTGAGCTTCCGAAGGCTATTGAAGATGCACTGAATACAATCGTTTCGTTTGAGTTTTTAGATACTCCCTTAAAAGATGTTGTAGTTTTCATAAGAGAAAAAACAAATATTAACATGATCATAGATTCAGAGGCTGGAAACGCTCCAGTTACATTGAAACTTAAAGATGAACCATTAAGGACCGCCATGAAATATATCTTACCCAAGGGGTGTGAATATGTTGTTGAAGGGAATATTATTCATATTTATAAACAAAAAATGGAGATGAGGGTTTATGATGTGCGTGATATATTAATTAATTTTGATGATAAAGAACCTCTTAGATTTGATATTACAGCGGCTGCAACCTCTCAAATGGGTTTAAGTAAGGCGGAATCAGTCAAAGTAAAGGACCCTTCTGAACGTGTATTGGACCTGATTGAACTGATCGCTATTACTGTTGAGCCATTATCGTGGTCATCCAGTGCCAGTGTTATTGGCGCATCTGCTACCGGTGGACAACAACGGCGCGTTAATATTCCAGGTCATGGCGAGGGTAGTATAATTGCGAGGATGGGTCAACCTGGTGATTTAGTGGTAGTAAATACTAAACATGTCCATAAACAAATTGAGGATCTGTTGGCTTCTTTAAGATCATCACAAAATCTCCAGGTGAGTATAGAAGCCCGCTTTATCACTGTTTCAGATGAGTTTATGGAAGATATTGGAAGTAACATCACTAATTTCTTCAGTGATAAAACATCAGTTACAACAGGCGCAGAGAGCATCAGTGGTGGACTCAACTTAAACTATTCTATACTAAATGATTCAATGTTAGCAGGTTTTTTAAGGGCTGTCCAGGAAAGCAAAGACTCCGAGTTCCTTACTTCTCCACGAATAACACTCTCAAATACACAGCGAGGAAACATTGCCGTCATTAAAACCATTAATTATGTTCAGAGCACCACCGTTTCTGAAGGGGTTGTAACTCCGATTATTGGCACGATACCACAGGGAACTACGTTTGATGTGCGACCTATTGTAACCGCAGACAGAAAGTACGTCTATCTTGAAGTAACTCCTTCTATTTTTGAAGTCGAAGAGATTACATCATTTACTTTCAGCGGATTAAATCCAGATGCTAACGTAGGAGGTGGAGGCGCCGGGACTACTAATATCCCTCCTGAACAAACAGTCCAGTTACCAAAGGTAAATGTTTCTCAGGTATCTGTTACAGTCTGTGTACCTGACATGGGCACGCTTATGATTGGTGGGCTGGGTTCTATAAACAAGGATAATTCAACAACTGGTATCCCAATATTATCTAAAATACCAGTTTTAAAAAGATTATTTTCCCGTGACCAGAAGTCTAATATAAAGTCAAATCTGATTATCCTTTTAAGACCCACAATTCTTATAAAGGAAGAGCAGGAAGCAAAATTTCTCAGCATGTCGAACAAAAAGGTTGATGCAAAAAGCCCAGATAACAAAAAAGATTAAGGCGTCTTTGCTACTGATTAATTATATTCAAAGAATTTCAGTTGGTAATTGCCAACTTGCTCAAAAATATTATAATTAGCAATAGGAATATTTATCAAACCAGGAGGTATCATTATGCGCAGAATAAATAACACAAATACAATTCTACTAATTATTATTGCCTTATTAGTTATGCTTCTAATCTTCAAGAATACGACAAATTATGTAGTGGCGCAAGGAGATGGAAATGCAAGGCATATCTTTGGTGTAGTTGGAGAACGGCTAAATAACAGGCAGCCATTTTATCTTGTTGATACTAATGAGGAGACCATCATGGTCTATGAATATTTTCAGGGAGGTGGATTAGGATTCGTAGCAGCTCGAAGTTATAAATATGACAAAAAATTACAAGAACATGGAAGGCCTTATGGTATGTCTATTGAAGATGTGAAGGCTGAAATCATAAAAGCACAAGCAAAATAATGCAGGATTGCTACAATTCCCCGATGTTAGAACTCTTTTTGGAGGCAATTTGAATCAGTCTTGTTTTGAGTTGTGCAAATGGAAAATTTTTACCTGGGCAGGCCGTTCCCTTTTGATGTACCTGATTATGTAATAATACATTTGCCAGAGGAATATTATATCTTCTGGAAAGATATTGGACAAGGTTTACTAGCGACTCGAACTGTTTGTTAGTAGGGTTGCCTCCATTTTCGAAGTCGCCGACCAAACAAATCCCAATTGCCACACGATTGCAATTCATATTCGCTGTATGCGCCCCATGTATTTGCTTTTTCCACCGATTAGCAACCTCAATCTCACCATCCCCTGAAAACGACCCGTTTCCAATCACAAAATGATAGGCCAGACCATATTCCCAACCCCTTTTTTTTCTATGATAATAATCAAATCTGGTAGCATTTCCCTTTACGGTGGCGCTATGATGAATGACAATATACTTCCACTGGTTTTCACTTACATCAATATTGCATAGTTGCGCAACATTTTGCGGAGGGGCAGGCTTTTTAAGTTTTCCACCATCGGAAAAGGATAAGTAAACAAATAGTCCCGATGTCGCAACAATTGTTGCTATCGAAAGACATTGAATAATTCTTTCATATTTACGCATGTTTTTAAACATTAGGGATATTTCTAACAATTCGATAATATATCTTGGTTAAGGACTGACTGATAAATCTGTTTTGAAACAAAATAAGCCTAACTGTGAAAATATTCTTTTTTGGAACATCTTCGGCAGTAAGGCTATCTTTAAAACGGTATTAGAACTTTTTCAATTTAGGATACTTCAACCACATACGTATAAAGTGTTTTAAAGACCCTGTTACTTTGCGTCCCCCGATCACTCGGTGTTTGCCTTTATCGATGCTTTAATTATAAATGCAAATCCTGCATTGTCAACATGTAAATTATTGATAATTTATGCCGACCACCACGATAAACTTCAACTAAATTACCCCTCATGCCTTTGCAAAGGTTACCATTTCCATATTTATTTTGCAAAAACTACATATAATATTATCAGGGAAGATGGCAGCCTGGGCGTCCATAATATTAAATATGTTAAAGATCTTCTAAACTACAGCATCATAAATTTACAATCTGTGTAAATCTGTTTAATCTGCGGTTAGGTATTAATTGATTAATTATGATTGAGGAACTTGTACATTTTTATGCAGATAGGCTGAAGCTGGAAGGGGTGCGGACATATAACGAAGACACTCCACCATCCCCGGCAATCCTTTTATGTGCACTGATCCCAATTTGGGTGGTGATATGGATAACAACGTTATTACAAGCCTTGCACGTGTTTCAGCCGACATGGGGTTTACATCTCTTCGGTTTAATTATAGAGGCGTTGGGAATAGCGAAAGCCACAAAGAAGATACTGCCCAAATATTTCAGTATTGGGAAGAATCTTTGAGCGGCGAAAACTACATGGGTGCTGTTACAGACACGCATGCCGCCCTCAACTATTTGGTATCACAGGTTGATGTTAATAGTGTAGTTTTTATTGCAGGGTATTCATTTGGCGCTATAGTTGGTCTGCGTGTAGGCGTTGAAAGAAGTAACAAAGTGACGGGAATTGCCTCCATTTCCACCCCGTTTGGCATATACAACCTGGATTATTTACAACACTGCAATAAGCCAAAATTGTTTATTTATAGTCAAAATGATTTTGCAACTTCTGAGGAAGATACCTTAAAGGGTTTTGCAATATTATCATCCCCAAAAACCTTGAAATTAATAGAAAATAGTGACCATTTCTATAGGATGCAAGAGGACAGAGTTTCACGTGAGGTCTGTGATTATTTTAAAAAGTTACTAAGGGATACCTAGTAAATTTGTACATATCCAAAAATAAGTAGGGGTGAACGGCCGGTTGCTACTACAAGATATAATGAGTTTTGTGATTGAGTTACTCAGCCATCCCAATGTTTTCAATCATAATTTCCTGAGACAGTGGGTTGGTAGTATCTGTCATCACTTCTATGTTTAACTGAGCCCCTTCAGCAACTGTTCCTCGAGCGGCGTGAACAAAATGCTCACGAAGGTGGTTGGGTGAGATATGAGATAATGCACCAATCTTGATCGTTACGCTGATTATCTTACTTGCACGTTGTTCACGTGCAACGGTTGAAATTTTACAAATGAGGTCAGAAATAAGAGAAAATTCGTGCATATATTATATTGCAAATGAAGCAATTACAACCCCCCTGAATTCCCCTCTAGTAAGGGGTAATTCAGGGATGTATTGGTTTAATACCTTACCAACGATAACTACTATTTTTAGCATTTTATAATATGTTGGTATTTTTAGTGTTGTTCTGTGCCTTTCCGTGGTGAAGTGTTATGATATCTTGACGCACACGTTTTAATACTTCCTGAGCCGCCTTTTCGACTTCCTCAGAAAGTCTCACTCCCGTCTCAAAGCATTTTCCTTCAATACCATAAACGATAAGGTATTGGGGTAACTGTTTAAGCGCCCTTGCAAGTTCAATGGCTTCAGCAACACCAAAGGTGTGTGTAGAGCAATGAAAATACTTTGTTGGAATGGGCTGTGGGGATGCATTGAACCGATGAAGAGTTCCAGGCTTTGCTCCTGAGCAAACTGCATCAATAATTATAACTGCGTCGTAGTTCTTCCATAACTCCGTTAAAACCGAGCCATCAGTGCTTTCTTCGAGGATATTGACATGATCAAGTATCTGTTTCTTCAGGTGTTGAGCAACAATGAGTCCTACAGCGTCATCACCGCGATACGCATTGCCAACACCGATTACTAAAATAGAAGATTTGCCATGTGTAATGGAATCGGAAAACATCATTTCTGTTCTCGATCTATATGTAGTTTCAAAAAATGTGTAGCGCATGAGATACATGGATCGTAGTTACGTATTGCCTGCTCACACTGTAGCGTAAGCCTCTCGTCCGGGAGATGCAGATATTTCGGGATAAATTGCCAGAGGTCGTTTTCGATGGTCTTCTGATTCTGTGATGTAGGTGGAACAATCCTGGCATCTACGATTATACCTTTTCCATCAATACTGTAACGATGATAGAGGATGCCACGTGGCGCTTCTGTGCAACCAAAACCTGTAGCAACGGTAGGCTGGGCTTGTATTGACGGTTTTTCAGGTTTCTCATATTGATCAATTATACGCAATGCTTCGTCACAGGCATAAAGGATTTCTACGCCACGAACGATAATGCTCTTAAATGGATTACGGCAAACTGGAGAAAGTCCTGCTGAACGTGCCGCCTCTTGTGCGGATGGAGAGAGTAGGTCAAAGTTCAGGTTATATCTTGCGAGAGGACCTACAAAATATGCGCCTCGCTCTTTAATCGCAGAATGGAGGGCGTTTGAATGTTGCACGTGTTCTTCAATAAAGTAATTTTCGTATTCTTGTATTGAAATATCTAATCCTTTATTTGAAACAAGCCTGCCTTCGTTAAGAGGGTATTCATTGATGTGACGGAGTGCAACAAATTCGTAGTCTTGTTCAAAATCTGGAAAATTGAGAGTGGCAGTCCATCGTACTGTTTCCAGAGCTGCATCCCTTGCCCATTTGAGCTTTTCGGCAATAGGAGCCAATTCCTGCATGGAGGGCACTTTATAAAATCCTCCCACTCGTACATTTACTGGGTGGATTTCTCTGCCGCCAAGGAGTGCAACAATTTCATTGCCTATCTTCTTTAGCTGTAATCCACGTTGAACGATATCAGAATGGTCTTTTGCCATCTGGATTGCATCAGGATAACCAAGAAAGTCGGGTGCGTGCAGCATATATACATGAAGTGCATGACTTTCTATCCATTCTCCACAGTAAATAAGCCTGCGCAAAGCTCGAAGCTGGCCTTCAACCTTAACGCAGAATGCATATTCCATTGCATGTACAGCGCTCATCTGATAAGCAATGGGGCATATTCCACAAATGCGTGCTGTAATATCCGGGGCTTCAGTGTAGTTGCGCTCGCGTAAAAATGCCTCAAAAAACCTCGGTGGCTCGAAGATTTTGAGTTTGACATCTGCTAATTTGCCATCTTTTACCTTAATGTAAAGGGCACCTTCGCCTTCAACACGTGCAAGGTAGTCAACTTTAATAGTTTTACTTCTCATAAGCCTCGCTCTCCTTGCGAAATGGTTCTGCGTAAGCATTGAAGGTGCGAAATGTTCTTACGATATTATCTTTGTCTAGTCCAAGTTGGCTAAATTGTGAACTTAGCGAGGTAGTATTTGGCGTCTCCATGGGGCCATAGCAGCCATAACAACCGCGATGATAAGATGGGCAAATTGCATTGCATCCAGCGTGTGTTACAGGTCCTAGACATGGTATGCCGCATGATACCATTACACACACATTGAATCGTCGTTTACACTCAATACAAACACTATATGATGGCGTGTTCGGTTTGCGTCCATGCAAAAAGGCACTCAAGACTTCGAGCAACTGGCGTTTGTTTATTGGGCAACCGCGTAATTCATAATCAACGGGGACATGATTTGCAATTGGCGTTGATTTGTCAAGCGTTTCTATGTATTGTGGTTTAGCATATACTAACGAAATAAAATCATTTACATTTTTAAAGTTACGTAACGCCTGAATACCGCCGGCTGTCGCACAAGCGCCAATCGTAACCAGTAACTTTGAATTTTGGCGAATTTTCTGGATACGTTTAACATCATGCTGTGTAGTGATTGATCCCTCGACAAGAGAGATGTCATAAGGGCCTTTCCTTACAGTACTAGTTGCCTCAAGAAAGTATGCAATATCTACCCTGTTGGTTATTGCTAGTAATTCATCTTCGCAGTCCAGAAGGCTCAATTGACATCCGTCGCATGAGGCAAATTTCCAAATTGCAAGTTTTGGTTTTCGTTTTATGGTCATTTTAAATTAGTAGTTGAGCCACGAATTTACACAAATAAACACGAATGAAAAATATAAATACTTAAGGAGATTCGTTAGTGGCTAATTAATGAACTACTATATTTCCCGCTTTCCAAAAATAGCCTTAATACGATCGAGTCTAAATACAGGTCCATCTTTACATACAAAACAAAATCCAAACTGGCAATGTCCACAAAGTCCGATTCCGCATTTCATGTTGCGTTCCATTGAAATGAAAATGTTTTCTGTTTTAATACCACAATTTTGTAGTTCCTTTATAGTAAAGCGGATCATCACCTCAGGACCGCAAATCATTGCTATTGTTTGCAAAGGATCAAACTGAGCTCTGGGGATAAGCGTAGTAACCACACCCACATTACCACGCCAATTTCCTTTAGCGCTATCAACTGTAACCTTTACTTCAACGTCGAAGCGGCCTCTCCATTGTTCTAATTCTTTTTTATAAAGCAAGTCCTCCGGCATTCTTGCACCATAGAGAAGTACAATTCTCCCATACTTTTCACGTTGTGAAATGAGTTGGTATAATGCCGGGCGAAGCGGCGCTAATCCAATTCCTCCAGTTACAATTACAATATCTTTTCCAAGTGAATCTTCCAGTGGCCAATAACTTCCAAATGGACCACGTACGCCTAATACGTCCCCCTTTTTTAATTTACTTATAGCTTTTGTTACAGTTCCTACTGAACGTGTTGTGTGTTTAAGAACTTCAGGTTTTGAAGGGTCTCCGCTTATGGAGATTGGGGCTTCTCCTACACCGAACACATAGAGCATATTAAACTGTCCGGCTGAAAATGGGAATTCGTGAGTACCGTTTGTTGATTTGAGTTCAATTGTAAATGTGTCGTGTGTTTCCTTTCGCACCCATTGAATACAAAACTGGGCAGGAAGCATCGGATTAGAGTCTTTTATCATCGTTGCTCTCACAGTGAACGCCATAGACATCAAGAAGTTGTAATCTTGTCGCCTCCAAACGCTGCGTAATTATATGGGTGAAACGCTTTAATAATTCATAACCCAGGTCGTGGTTTTGTTCACATTTGGTACGGAGACATCTTCCATCCATTGCAATTGCACAAGTAGGCTCTAAAACACGTGCATCATAGTGCCAGTGAAACGGTGGAACAAGCCACGACCAGCCAAGCACATCGCCATCCCCTATGGTTTGAATTGTTATCGGACCGCGGATTGGGGTGAATATTTCAAGCGCCACTTTACCAAAATGGATTACGTAAAAATTATTAGCTTCTTCACCCTCACGCAGAATAAACTGTCCGATATCAAATCGGACTTCATTTGAACATCCCATGATAGTTTTAAGATAGCTTGGATCAATACCTTTAAAGAATGGATGTTCTGCTATATATTGTTCAATTGTTTTCATCGTCCTTCTCCTTTACTGTAATGGTTCACTGCAAGAGCGCAAAGAAGAGGTGGGAAGGAGGGAAGTTTTGTGAATCCGACCCTCTTGGATTCACAATCTCACAATCTCACAACTTCTCAACTTCTTTGCTCTTCTAAGCCCTCTGTGGTTTTCTTTTCAGTGGTTTGCTCGCTTTCACGAATGGCGCTGACTTCTTCAGTAATATCAATAGCAACAGGACACCATGTGATACATCGTCCACAACCAACACAGCCCGACGTGCCAAATTGGTCAATCCATGTGGCAAGTTTGTGTGTCATCCACTGGCGATACCGCGACTTTGCAGAAGATCGGATACTTCCGCCGTGAATATACGAAAAATCCATCGTAAAACATGAGTCCCACTTCCGCCAGCGTTCGGCATGCTCACCGGTCAAGTCTGTGACATCCTCAACTGTAGTGCAAAAACAAGTAGGACAAACCATTGTGCAGTTGGCACACGTCAGACAACGTTTCGCTGCATCATCCCAACGTGGATGTTCATAGTTTTTGTAAAGTAAATCTTTGATGTTTGCCGTGTCCATGCTTTTACAGATTTGTTCTGCTGTTTTTTTTACAACAATGTCAGCAGCATACTTCTCCTCATCATTTGCAATCTTGTACGGGATTTCATGTAGAATTCCCGCCCCCAGTTCAGTGCCTATTTCTACTATGAAATAGTGTCTATCGTTTTTGAGTATCTCTGTCAAAGCAAGATCAAAACCAGAGGATACTTTAGGTCCTGCGTTCATTGATGCACAAAAGCACGTGCCACCGGCTTTCCCGCAGTTAACAGCCAAAATAAAGATACCCTCACGCCTCAATTTATAGTGTGGATCAGCAAATTTCCCGCCCGTAAAAACTTTATCCTGAATAAAAATTGCATGAATATCGCACGAGCGAACGCCAATAAAGGCAAATTTTTTAATTTTTTCATTATCTGTTAGAAACCGAAAGGTATTCCCATTGCGTTTTGCTTTCCACATGCGTAATTCAGACGGAAATAGGAATTTTTTCCAGGAGTGGGGACCTACCGTATGGTTGAAAAATGCTTTATCGTTTTGTTTTTTAATGCGATATTTGCCGCCTTCCTGTTCGTCTGTGTACCCTATTGGTAAATCGGTAACAGATTTTAATTCATCATACACAATAGCATCTTCACCCAGCGTAGGACCAACAACCTGATAACCCCTCTTGATCAAACCATCAAGGAGTTTCTGGAAATGGGTGCTCTCCAAAATGGCCGTTTCCCTTATTTTTAATGATGGCGCTGTCATATAACTCTGCCTTCAGCCTCGTTGGTTATTACTTTGGCATTATTTTTAACCATTCGTCCATAGTAAGAACGGGTGCAAATTTCCCTGTCTGGCTTGGTACTAACGGAAGAAAGAATTCTACTACTGCACTGTAGTCACTTGCTTCAACAATGATATAATAGTCGTGTTCTGTGACTGTGACGTATGCGCCGAGTACCTTTACTCCTTTTTCTTCAGCCTCTTTTCTCCCTTCCCAAAACTTGTTAAGCATTTTCGCTCCGTCAGCGCTTCTGCCAGGGCAATTTTCAGGTGTATGCGTCCAGTAGGCAACGTATAATGTTTTTTTATCGGTAGTGTTAATTGCCCATCCTTGTTCCTTTTCAGCGCCTTCTGCATATAAATTAGAACTGCATAAAGTTGTAAAAACAAACAAACCAAGAGTGCTGAATATCCCAACCAAACTATGCTTCATTACATTTTCCCCTTTTAAAATATTATGTTTATTGAAAACAAATTATCGCTTTTTCCGTAAAATCAAGAGATTCTGGGAAGACATGCAGGATGGGTTAAGCGATGCGAACCCATCGTTGCCGTTACTGTTGGGTGCGCTATGCTTTACCCGACCTACTTTTAATGTTCAGGAATTTCAAACTATTGTGCCTCCACCTTGATGGGGGAGGCTAGGTGGGGGGTGAAAGAAAAAGCTACGCACCCTCCCTTTGTCCATCCCATCAAGTGAGGGATTATCTTTAATTCATGTAGTCGCCGAAGGCCTAATTTAATGTTTAGGAATTTCAAAGTTGTTGGTTTTAGGTTGTGTGAATCATAATTAAATAATAACACACCCCAGGCCCCTCTTGATAGAGGGGAGATGTGGCGTTTTTCCCCTCTATCAAGAGGGGATTAAGGGGTGTGTTATCATAATAAAAGTCGTTGGGTTTTGTCTTTTAAAACCCAACCTAATTTAACATTAGCATACATAAACAACACAAATATTTATCAACATATTCTTGGCAGTTGATCTCCAACAAGCATATCAATAATTCTTGTCCCGCCAATTACCGTTTTTAGACACACCTTACCTTGCGGTTCTTTAAGTGCCTCTCCAATAATTTCAGCATCTTTGCCTAAGTCATCTTCTTTGAGTATGTCACACACCTTAGCAGCGTCATTTGCTGAAGCGACAATCACAACCTTTCCTTCATTTGCGATATAAAGAGGGTCGTATCCCAGTATCTCACACAAAGCCCTTACGTTGTTATTAATTGGAATATTTTGCTCATTAATCAGGATACCATATTTTTTTGTGTTTACAATCTCATTAAGTGTGGTAGCGAGTCCTCCCCTTGTGGGATCTCTCATAAATTTAATATTGGCGCCAGAGTTAATTAATCTGCCAATAAGACCAGAAAGGGGGGCGCAGTCGCTCTTTATAGATGGACTGAAACCAAGTGATTCCCTTTCAGAAATTACAGCAAGTCCATGGTCTGCAATCGTGCCGCTGATAATTATCTTATCGCCTATTTCTATTCGGGATATGGAAAGGTTGACACCATTATTAACAACGCCTATCCCGCAGGTATTTATATACAGGTTGTCAACGCTTCCGCGTTCCACTACCTTTGTGTCTCCAGTTACAATTTCGACACCAGCAACTGCAGCCGTTTCTTTCATGGAATTCACAACCTTTTCAAGCAGTGACATCTCAAAGCCTTCTTCAATAATAAATCCTGCGGACAAAAACATGGGTTTTGCACCCACAACTGCGAGGTCATTTATAGTGCCGCTAACAGCAAGCCTTCCGATATCACCGCCTGGGAAAAACAATGGTTTAACAACATAAGAATCTGTAGTGAAAGCCAATCTCGCACCGTTAAATTGTAAAATAGCCGAGTCACCTAGCTGAGATAGCGCTTCATTGCTGAAGTTAGGTAAAAATAGCTGCCTTATAAGCTCGTGCGTTAACTTCCCACCGCTGCCATGGGCGAGGGTTATTTTGTCATTTTTCATTTTAAAATCTATAATACAATTAACTGTAAATAAAAGTATTAACGATATTAGTTTTAAATATTTACAATTTACGAATTACGATTTTAGATTTAAAAATCGTAATTCAGAAATCGTAAATGGTAAATTGCTTACTGGTTCCGGCCTTTTAGGGTTCAGTTTCGCCATATTTATAATAAGCTGCGCAAGTTCCTTCGCCGGAAACCATGCATGCTCCAACTGGATGCTCTGGATTGCAAGCCCCTTTAAATAGCTTACAATCAGATGGCGTTTTTACACCCCGGAGAATATCACCGCATATACATCCATTAGATGCGGAATGCGGATTTTGGATTCCGGAATCAATCCGAAATCCGAAATCCAAAATCCGAAATACCTTGCTTGCGTCAAACCTCGCATAACGGTTTCTAAGTTTAAGTCCACTTTTGGGGATAAGTCCCAATCCGCGCCATTCGACGTCGCAAGGCTCAAATACCTTGTCTAATATGGCTAAAGCCGTTGGATTCCCATTGCATTTTGCCACCCTTGAATACTGAATCTTGACACCCGCCTCTTTTTTTACGATTTGTTCAAGCAACATATATATGCCTTGCAGTATGTCCAATGGCTCAAAACCGGCGATGACGCACGGGATATGAAAATCTTGTGCGATAAATTCATAAGGTCTTGAACCAATGATAGTGCTCACATGTGCAGGGCATAAGAATCCATCTAAATTTAATTCTTTGTCTCTTAACAAGGCTTCCATTACGTGCGGCATGGTTTTGTGTGATGTGAGCACGAAGTAATTATTCAGATTACTTCTTTCTGCCTCAAGAACGGAGGCGGCTATTGTTGGTGTTGTCGTTTCAAAACCTATTCCCAAAAATATCACCTTTTTGTCGGTATTCTTTTCTGCTATTTTCATTGCATCGCGTGTAGAATAAACCACTACAACCGAAGCCCCTTTAGCCTTTTCCTTTTCAAGACTTGATGAAGAGCCGGGCGCCCGAAATAAGTCGCCGAACGTGGTAATTATTATTTCGTTGGCAAATTTATGCAATATAGTAATAGCAGTATCTATAAAACTAACAGGCGTTACGCATACAGGACATCCAGGCCCTGAAAGCAGCCGTATGTTTGGCGGGAGCAGTCTTTTCAGTCCATATCTGTAAACTGACATGGTATGACTACCACACACCTCCATGATGGTAATTTTGCGGAAACCTTTAACCAGTTCGGCTATTTTATCTGACAAACTGATAGCTATAGTTCCATTGCGAAACTCATCTATGTATTTCATTAGATATCCAAACAATTGAATAGTTTCATTAATGTCTTATGATTTTACTTTCATTTTAGAGTGATTCAAGACAATTTAATATTGTTTTTATAACGTATTTTTGTATAGTTATGATTACGTCTTATATCAGAAAGGGGGCATTCAAATGAGTAAGCATTTATATGCAATTGTAGATGGCGAGGTACATCCTTTCAATTGTTACAAGAAATACACTGAAATAGACGCACTTGTTGCATACGCTAATACGGAAGAACACGCAATGGAGTTAGCAACTATGTATGAACACGGAGAGATTGAGCCGGCAGCTTTTCGGTGTAATAAATGTGGTGGAACTCATCAGGTATTACAGTAAAGTGGGGAATAACCCGACCGAACATTTATCATAATTCAGTATAATAATGGATAATGTTGCAATATATTGAAAATATCTTCGGATCTCAAAACGATACTGTTTGTTTTCGCTTGACATCCGCTTGCTATACGATAATATGCTGACAATTATAGAATAAAGATAAAAATGAATGTTCGGGACACAAAAGGAGAAGACTATGTCAAAGAAGGAATTACTCGACCGAGAGAAGATAGACGAGTTTGTAAATGCCCAGCTATCAGCGCCAGTCTCCCTTCTGCGCGAGTTGGTTGACTATGGCGTGGACCTGATTGACAGATGCGGACAAGCGGGAGGCTCTTTGTCGGACCTCGTTGTCACAGGACATTTCTTCAAGCATGCAGTGAGCATGCTTGATTCCGTGGAAATACTTCTTTCGCGCGGTGCTGTATTTGCTTCGGGTGTCTCTGCTCGTTCAATGCTTGAGGCGTACATGTATCTTGAGTGGCTACTAAATGCAGACACAGACAATCGCGCGCGGCATTTCTACGTCTGGCATCTTCGCCAGAAACGCGAGTGGGCACGCAGGGTGATTCCCGGCACTGATGAGAACAAAAGATTTCAGACACACCTGAACACCATGTCCTACATGAATGATCCGGCGAAGCGCGCCGCAATCGAAGTTGAGGGCATGAAACAAGATGCCGATCTGACGAACATCTTGACCAACGCCAATAACAAACCGATCAACGATCAATTTGATAACAGGAAGACCAGGGCATTCGATGTCCCATGGTACAGACCAACTGGGCCTCAGTTTATTGGCGACATTGCCAAGAATCTGTCTCTTAAATCTGAATACAATTTCTTTTATTCACAGTTCTCGGACATCACACACGCGGGTGCTTTCGACAAGCATATCAGGTCCGATGGCAAAGCAGTCATTTTTGAGCCCATCAGAAGCCCTGAGGGTATTGACACGGTTGTCAATGTAGTCGCCACACTTGCCTTTCGAGTCTTCCGCCTCATCATCAACAAATACTTCCCGTCAGAGCTTCAGACATTCAACCAGAATTATATCACGCAATGGCGAAGCCGATTTCTATCCGTTCCAAAAGTACGGATCACGGAAAGCAAGAAGACGTGAGATCCCCAACAATCGGCTTCACACTTACGCGAAACCCGTGACGTTAAATGCCATGGAAAAATATGAATATACTGAATACTTCACAAACGAAGTTTTACGCAAGCATCCATATATCAGGAAAGAATGGTGTAAAAATATAATTGAAAATCCAATTAGGGTTGAAAAGCAAGTTATCCCTTAAGATACTACATAGCTTTTGGCGAAGTTCCTTCATCACCTAAAACTTCACATACCCCTTTTGCTCAAGATGATTTAATATAGCCCTTGTTGATTCCTCAATTGATAGCTTTGACGTGTCAATGATTAATTCAGGATTTAAAGGCTCTTCGTATGGCGCTGATATGCCTGTAAATTCCTTAACCTCGCCTGCACGTGCCTTTTTATAAAGGCCTTTTGTGTCACGCTGCTCACAAACATTTAAGGGGCATTTCACATAGACTTCTATAAATTCCCCATCTTTTACCAGTTTTCTGGCATTATCCCTGTCCTGTCTGTATGGCGATATAAACGCTGTTATTGTTATTATGTTTGCATCTGTAAAAAGCTTTGCAACCTCACCAATGCGGCGAATATTTTCAGAGCGGTCCTCTGGTGAGAAGCCAAGATTTTTATTAAGACCAAAGCGTATGTTGTCACCATCAAGTATGTATGCCTGATGTTTGTTCTCAAGGAGGGCGTGTTCCAGTTCAACGGCAATGGTTGACTTTCCTGACCCTGATAAACCTGTCAGCCATATAGTTACACCCTTTTGTTTCATTAACTTTGTTCTGTCTTCTTTTGTAATCTTGCCGTGATGCCATTTGATATTAGTAGCTTTTTGCTCTGCCATGCCATCTCCTTTTTTAATTAGTATAGTGTCAATTGAATAATTATAAGACTCTGAACATATTTAACGAAGTAATATTATAGAGCTTTTATTTAAAGTTGCATCATTTTTTTGTACTTTTTGTGTCTTGCGGCATTTCATGATAACTCTCAAGCAGTGCAATTGTCTTAAAAGCCTCTTTTTCATCTAACTTCTGAATGGCGTAGCCTGCGTGGACGATTACATAATCACCAACATTTGCGTTATCCACCAAAAGAAGTCCAATTTCTCTTTGCAGTCCGCCAATTTCAGCTATGCCGGTGACACCATTAATTTTGATAAGTTTCATAGGAACGCCTAAGCACATGTTTTGGACCTTTCATTGGCAATAACGGCCTGCCCTAGTGAAATGCCGCCATCGTTGCAGGGAACTTTATTGTGAGAATATACCTTGAAACCATCCAATGTAAGTTTATTTATAAGGCGATTGAAAAGAAAATTATTCTGGAATACTCCGCCTGACAAAACAACGTCACAGAGACCATTACTGTCGCGAAGTATTATACACACCTGAGATACCATTTCTACTATCGAATTATGGAATTTTGCCGAAATTACAGAACGTTCGGTCTTGCGTTTCAAGTCTTCTATAATGTGTTCAATGATTCGTTGCCATTGAACGATAAGCAGGGGCGCATTGCAGCGTGCTCCCGCAGTGGCATTAATGTTAAATGGATAGCTTCCAGTTTCATGTTCATCGGCAATTAATTCGAGTTTTATTGCAGCTTGACCCTCGTAGTTAATAAGGTGCTGCAAATCAAGTATCGAAGCCACACCGTCAAAAAGCCTTCCCATGCTTGATGTTAACGGAGAATTGATACGTTGTGACAACATTTTCATGAATATTTCCAATTTTGTGTGGTTTAATTTAGCCATCATTTCATTTCTGAATTGGGGTAAGGAAAGAGGTGGAAGCGAAGAGATATCATTGCCATAAATCTGATAAAGATATGAAATTGCCATGCGACAAGGTTCTTTTATAGCCTTGTTTCCGCCCGGCATTGGAACATAATCAAGATGACCTATCCGTTCGTAGCCTGAAAGGTCTGCAATAAGAAATTCACCGCCCCATAGATTACCATCATCCCCATAGCCTAATCCATCAAAGGCGACACCAATCACCTTGTGCTTAATGCCATTTTCAGCCATACAGCTTGCAATATGGGCATGGTGGTGTTGAATGCCTATTTTAAAAACACCGTCGTTCTGAGCAATGGCGTATTTGGTAGAGAGGTATTCTGGGTGAAGGTCGTACGCAATTATTTCTGGTTTTATATCGAAAAGTCTTTTGTAGTGTTCAATCGTTGTCTCAAAAGAATGTAAGGTTTCTGTATTTTCTAAATCACCTATATGGTGGCTTAAAAAGGCATGGTTGCCACGTCCCATGCAAAATGTATTTTTAAGAAATGCTCCACAAGCAAGAATTTGTCTTGTGAAGGAATATTCCAGCTTTAAGGGGTACGGGGCATAACCTCTAGACCTGCGTATAATCATTTCATTATTTTCGTTTACCCTTACAACAGAATCGTCACATCGCATAAAGATTTCCCGCTCATGTGTAAGGAAATAATCTGCAATGCCTTTGAGCCTTGCATAAGCCTCATTATCTTTAAAAGCAATGGGTTCGTCGCTCATGTTGCCGCTTGTCATTACGAGTGAAAGTCCGGATTCTTTTATTACCAGATGGTGTAGGGGGGTATAGGGTAGCATTATCCCTAGATACAAATTCCCAGGGGCAATATCATGCGGCATAGTACAACTACTCTTTTTTCTCAGCAGAACAATGGGCCTTTGGGTGGACAATAACAGGTTTTCTTCCTTAGCATTGACATGGCAAAACTGTCTTACCGTTTTGATATTTTCCATCATTACTGCAAATGGTTTGTCCTCCCTGTACTTTTTTTTTCTTAAAGTAGAAACGGTCTTGCCACTCATAGCATCGCAGGCGAGATGGTAACCTCCAAGCCCTTTAATAACAACTATTTTGCCGTCTTGAAGAAGGGTGCAAACAGTAGAAATGGGGTCTTGTGTTTGAACTGCAAATCCTTCATTATTGAGTAACTTTAACTGCGGACCGCAAGAAGAGCAGGCATTGGGCTGCGCATGAAACCTCCTGTTTTTTGGGTCATAATATTCACTGCTGCAATCATGACACATATGAAAATCAGACATCGTGGTATTTATTCTATCGTAAGGTATATCCTTAACGATAGTAAAACGCGGCCCACAATTTGTGCAGTTAATGAACGGGTAACGATAACGACGATCTCCCAGATCGAAAAGTTCTTTTAGACAATCAGGGCAAGTTGCAATATCTGCGCATATCATCGTTGCATTGTTTTCTTTTATTGCGCTCTCTTCAATGATAAAGTCTTTGCAACCTTTTGGAGGAAGGGATGTATACTGTAGGTCTTCAATAATGGCATGGGGAGGAGGTGATTTCACAAGACAGTCAAGAAATTCATCAATGGAGCTATCACAACCTTCAACGTCAATGAAAACGCCATTAGTATCATTTTGTACAAATCCTGATAAAGAAAGTTTTTTGGCGAGATTGAAAATGAAAGGACGAAATCCAACGCCCTGGATAAGTCCTTTGACAGAGATTTGTGTTCTTTTTAGCATAAAGAGGATAAATATTTAGCCACTAAGTCACAAAGACACTAAGACGACAAAAGAATGATTCTTTGATATTATTTTCCATTTATAATATCCGGATTTTATTTATATATATCTTAATTATATCTCAATCATCATAGTTCCATAAAAGGTTTGAGATTATTAGTCCCTTTGTGTCTTGGTGTTTTGATGGCTGAATAGTAAATTATTGGCGGGAGCGTGTGGGAATCGAACCCACCTATCCCGCTATAAGCGGGACAGACCGGATTTGAAGTCCGTCGCCGACACCAGCCGACATGCACTCCCAACAAATTTAAACAGGAGGTATATCTCCACGGGATTTTGTAACAAAATCCCGTGGTGCGAGTACACCGCCTGAGAAGAGTAATTTAAATGCTTCTTCAACAGTTAGATTGGTATCGGTGATAGAATCTTCAGAGACAAATATTAAAAACCCTGTTGTTGGATTTGGTATGGTTGGAATGAATACGGTTGTAAATTCTTTTTCGTTGTTATGCTTGGTGGAACCTGTGACGAATCCCACGGATTTTACGCCTTCTCTTGGAAAGTCTACAAGAACAACACGTTTGAATGCCTGTTTGCCTGGTAGACTTACCGCATGCAATATTTGCTTTACGGACGAATAAATATTCCTGATTATTGGAGTTTTTGTTAAGAGGTTTTCAAAATATTTTATGATGGACTTACCCACAAAATTAGCTGCAAAAATGCCGATGAAATATAACGAAATAAACGTGAGGATAAGTCCAAGGAAAGTAATAATAAATTCGTCAAGAGAAGTCCTGGGTAAGGCAACTCCTAATAATTGTAATGCTTTCTTTATGACAGGAGAAAGCGTGCCTCCGACAAAGCCAAAAAGAAATTTTACAACAAAGAATGTTACATATACAGGCAGTATCAAAATTAAGCCTGTTATCATTCTCTTTCTTGCGTCTTTTTTAAATTGTGAGAACATGCCGTGTTTTTTTTCTTCCATAATTGATTTGAAGACCGTTTAAAAGTGGCTGGATTTCCAAACAAAGGCTATAATACCAGCAAAAATAAAATTAAAATCGGCGATAGTTTCAAGTAATAAACCTCCAGAAACAATCCTTTTCTGGAACAAATATTGATAACCGCAAGCATACGCAATACAGGGGAGTAAATAATATCCTAATGTAGTTGTCCATCCAAGAAGTGGACTTACAGATAATAAAACAGCCACTAATGCTGTAATAATGATAAGAATTATCTTTGTTCGTTCTTTTCCGATAGCGATGGGAATTGTTTCTTTTCCCAGGATACGATCACCCTGAATATCTCTTATGTCGAGAACTACAGCCCTGATAAATGCAAGGCTGAATGCAAAAGCTAAGGCGATAGCAAGCGATGGCACAAAATCTTTTCTCGTTCCAAGAAATGGTATTAAAGCCGTGCTTACCGCCCACGCAATGCTATAAAAAATTTCTTTTGATCCTGGTATTTGTTCAAGGCTTCTATAACGGATAATACTGGAAAGGCTCTTTGGTATTATTTCCAAACGATAGAAAATGCCAAAGAGGCTGGCGAGAAATACACAGAAAAAGATAGATTTACTGAGCAGGAATCCTATGATAAAGGATGCTACTGCCCCAGTGATTCCAAGACCAACAAAGAGGGTTTGTTTCGCTTCGTAAAATTTTGCCCTTGCCGGCTCATTAAGTGCTACGGCCTCCTTATTGGCAAAATGATTTAAGACTTGCATAGAAAATATAAACAACGCCCCAATCAGGCAAAAACTTAGCCTGGGCTGAATTCCCAGCAAAACAGCGCATGCGTAATTTAAACTTGCCGCTCCTAACCCAACATAAGTACAACTGCCAATGAAGAAACTGGCAATGCTTTTTAAACCAAATAGGAATTTTCCGTATTTATTAATTTTATATGAATGTACCTTTTCAACTACCCTTTTGATCATCCAGTTGGGGGTTGAAGCGCCTGCAGTAACGCCAACGGTATCAAAATCTTTAAGTTTATCGAGGTCCAGCTCGGCATCGGTCTCAACGTGAAATGTTGGCGTTCCCTCAGATTCGCATATCTTAACAAGTCGTGTCGTATTGGCACTTCCTCTTCCACCGACAACAATCATCGCGTCTACAGATTTACTCAGGCTGATGACTTCATCCTGGCGTTTGTAAGTAGAACTACAAATGGTCTCGAATGATTCACTGCCTGGGTAGCGTTTTTTAATCCTGTCTATAGCCTCTTTAAACATGCGTCTATCCTGTGTTGTTTGGGCTACGACACACACTTTATCCATTGGTGGAAGATGTTCAATTTCTTCTAGCTCCTGTACGACGTGCCCCTTGCCTTCCGCATAACCAAGCAAGCCTATAATCTCTGCATGGCCTTTATCACCCACGATTATGGTTGAATATCCCTGTACGGCATATTTCTTGATAATTGACTGAACCCTCATTACGTGGGGGCAAGTTGCGTCACAGACCTTTGCGCCCAAATCTTCGATTTCTTTCCTGCGGGTAGGTGTAACACCATGCGCCCTTATGACTACAGTACTATTAGAAAGGGCTGCCTGTCCATTAACGACATGAATACCTCTTTTCTCCAGATATTCAAGCACCTGCGGATTATGAATCAGAGGCCCGTCTGTGTAAACTTTTCCATTATTGTTTATTTCAGCTGCAGCGTCCAAAAGGATGTCCATTGCCCGTCGAACACCCATGCAAAACCCCGCTGTTTTAGCGACTTTTACCCTCAATTTATACCTCGTGTAATTTGATGTTTATAATTTCAAAATAGCCACAAAGTCACCAAGATTTGTAAGGGCACAAAATTTGTGCCCCTATAACATGACGTTTGGTGGCATGAAAGGTTGACAAACACTGCCCGACTTAATCACGGGAAATACCTTTTAGAATTTTAGTGATTTTATCAGTTACAATAAAGCAAGTCAATATTTTACTGTTACTGAAAAATTGATATAAACCGAAAAGCACGATAGTTTACGTATAGTAAATACAGTAAGGAGAAAGTTGTTATTGCGAGGGCGTTGGGCAAAAGCATTTTTAAAGGTATAATTGCTTTACTTCGTTTGCAGTGACATTTAAATATTAATATTTGAGACGTTTATTACAGCTTATGTTTATATACCTAAAAGAGTTACTTTTACTGGATTTTTGCTTGCTATACAATTATTACTTTTCCTATAATAATCAAATTATATAAGAAAAACATAGTAACATTGAGTGGTATTGTTTCGCTTTGTTCACTGTAATTTTATTAACTTTATAATCATGGAAGAGGATAGGTATGTCGGCAATTATAGTTGATGGTGAATCTGTTGCTGGAAAGATTAGGGCAGGGCTAACTGAAGAGATTGATATTTTAAAAAAGAAGGGTTTTTATCCACATTTAAAGGCTGTTCAGGTGGGTGAAAATGCGTCGTCACGATTGTATGTTCAAAATCAGCAGAAACAATGTGAGGCAATAGGTATTAAATATACCCTTGATGAACTGCCTGCTGATACTAAAGAGGGGGCTTTAATTGAGCACATAAAAAAATTGAATAACGATCACAGTGTGACTGGGGTTATCCTGCAAATGCCTTTGCCAGACGGGATTGATGCAAAAAAGGTGCAGACTTTAATTGCTCCTCACAAAGACGTAGAGGGGATGAATCCAGCCAACATGGGTGAACTTGTTTATGGAAATACAAAGTTAGCGCCGTGCACGGCAATGGCTGCCGTAGAGCTTGTTAAATCAGTAGGCGTTGAGATTAGAGGAAAAGAGGCTACGATTGTTGGTAGAAGCGCCATTGTTGGAAAGCCTGTCAGCCTGTTGTTGTTAGATTTGTCTGCAACGCCTACTGTGTGCCATTCAGGGACAAAAGACCTTTCAGCCCAGACTAGAAAGGCGGATATTCTTATCGCTGCCGTTGGAAAGGCAGAGATGATTAAGGGGAATATGATCAAACCCGGCGCTATTGTGATTGATGTGGGGATTAACCGTGTAAAGGAACTCGATGCACAGGGAAATCCTGTTATGAATCCAAATGGCAAGCCCAAGATGAAAACTGTAGGCGATGTTGAATTTGCCACTGCCAGGGAAGTGGCTTCATACATAACACCTGTACCGGGAGGGGTGGGACCTGTAACAGTGGTTATGTTATTAAGAAATACGGTGGAAGCGTTAAAGATGAAGGCAAATATTTAGAAATCTTTACCCAATTGTTTAATAAGTATTTTCACTGATCTGAGACAATATCGCACTGCCATTTATGAAATATAAAACCCTTATTGCCATTCCTGTTTTTAATGAGGCGGATTTACGTAATGTCATACATGGTGTCAAAAAATTTGCCCTCGATATATTAGTAATTGACGATGGTTCAACCGATGGCATTAGTGAAAACTTGACGGGTCTTGGAAAAATACATGTGATTATACATCAAAGAAATCTTGGATATGGTAAAACAATCCTGGATTCGTTTACGTATGCAATCGAAAATGGTTATGATTATCTACTAACGATTGATAGTGACGGACAACACGACCCTGAAGAGATTTCGCTTTTTTTGAAAGAAATTCCATTTTATAACTGTGACATATTATCAGGCTCCCGGTATTATTTTCCTATAAAAGCAGGTAAAGAAGTTCCGCAAGAAAGATACATTATTAATAAAGAGATTACAGGTATTGTAAACCGTGTAACAGGATTTAATTTAACGGATGCATTTTGCGGCTTTAAGGCATATAAGGTTGATAAATTGAAGACAATGCATTTGACTGAGTGCGGATACGGGATGCCGTTGCAGTTGTGGATACAGGCATGGAAGACAGGCTTGCGGGTAAGGGAAATACCTGTTAAACTTGTTTATAAAGACCTTACAAGACGGTTTAAAGGCGTCCTGGAAGATCCTGATACGAGGCTGTGTTACTATAAAGAAGTTATAGAAGAAGCGCTCGCCAACGCTGAACAAAATAACGTTGCAAACTTGAGAATAAAAAGAAGACTCAGATATTAATACATCTCTGGTTTTAAAGTCATACATGAAATTTAAAAAAGATTTACCTCCCAATGCCCTTTATGTACACATTCCGTTTTGTGCAAGAAAGTGTAACTATTGCGATTTTAATTCGGTTGTATCAGGGACAAAAACAATTGACCTTTATTTAAGCGCTCTCGAAAGTGAATTGAGTGCATTAAAAGGTCAATATGTATTTAAAACGGTTTTCATAGGCGGAGGGACGCCCAGCGTATTGACTGAAACACAGCTTGAGAAGTTACTTTGTGCCGTTATTCGTTGTATATCGGTTTCCGAAGTACAAGAGTACACAGTTGAGGCAAATCCAGGTACACTGACAGCCAACAAGATCCGATTGTTAAAAGAATACGGGGTTAACCGCATAAGTCTGGGCGTGCAGTCGTTTCAGGATAGGCAATTAAAATTTCTTGGACGTATTCATTCGGGCGATGATGCCAGAAAAAATTTCATTTTATTGAGACAAGCCGGTTTTGAAAATATTAATATTGATTTAATGTTTGGTTGTCCGGATCAGTCTCTTGACGATTGGGAAAATGATTTGGAAACAGCGGTTGAGTTGAATCCTGAACATATATCAGCGTATGCGCTCACTTACGAAGAAGGGACATTGCTCACAAAGAATTTAAATAACGGTGTTATCAGTAAACTGGATGAATGTATTGAATTAGACATGTATAAAACAGTCATAGATTATTTAACGCACAATGGCTATAATCACTATGAAATTTCAAATTTTGCAAAGCCTGGATGCGAATGTTCCCATAATCTCGTTTACTGGAACAACATGGGATATGTTGGCGCGGGGGCGGGGGCGGTTTCCTCTATTGACGGCGCCAGGACATCGAACGAGAATGACATAATCAGGTACGTTAATGGAATTGGTGAAGGTAAGAATATAAAATCATTTGGTGAACATTTGCCTGACGATCAATTTGCATCTGAAACCGTTATTATGTCTTTACGCTTACGCCAGGGGATATCGAATGCCGATTTTTATAAACGATTCGGCTATAAAATAGAGGACCAGTTTGGAGATCAAATAAACAGATTAATTGGGGATGGATTAATCTGTTATGATAATGAAAGATTAAAACTCACTGAAAAGGGATTATTTATTGCAGACACTGTAATGACAGAATTTGTATAATATTCAGTTTCTATTAATTTTATTGAGGAGTTATTAAATTGTTAAGCGCTACAGAAATTAAAAGGGGTACGGTAATAAAAATGGACGGTGAGTTATATCTGGTGGTTGACTATCAGCACGTAACCCCTGGCAACTGGCGTGGCATGGTACAGGCAAAGCTGAAAAGCATGAAACAGGGAAGCGTCGTTCAGAAGCGGTTCAGGTCAACGGACAAACTGGAAGATATATTTCTGGAGCATCGCACAATGGAGTATCTTTACAGGGAAGGCGACAATTATTGCTTTATGGACACAGAAAATTATGAGCAGATATTATTGCCTAAAGAGGCGGTAGAAGACGCTATCCCATACATGACCCTGAATAGCCAGGCGAAGATAGCTTTTTACGAAGGCAAGGCTCTTTCTGTTGAATTGCCAACGTCAGTCACCTTAAAAATTGTAGAAACAGATCCCGGTATGAAAGGGGATACAGTAGTAAATGTCTACAAGCCCGCAAAAACAGAGACAGGGCTTGTTGTAAAGGTTCCACTGTTCATTAACAATGGAGAAGTGATCAAGGTGGATACAAGGACGGGGGAGTTTCTGGGGAGAGAATAATATCTGGCGAGTCATTACCGCAGACAGATAAAATATTTAATACTACTGGCAGATGTGAAATTGAGAGGTTGTGAAGTTGAGAATATCTGAACTTCCCATCTTCCAAACCT